>CAXIBK010000044.1:0-12775 GCA_964022225.1 uncultured Paraperlucidibaca sp. | reverse complement strand
ACCGATGTTGAAGTGCTGGCGACGGTGAGCGGTCAGGCGCTGGAAGGTTTGCAGCTGCAACATCCGCTGTATGAGCGCGTGGTGCCGGTCATTGTTGGCGAGCATGTCACTGCCGATGCTGGTACGGGCGCGGTGCACACAGCACCGGGTCATGGCCAAGACGACTTTATCATTGGCAAGGTGTATGGCTTAACGGTGGATAATCCTGTCGATGGCAACGGCGTGTTTTTGCCGAATACGCCGCGCTTTGCTGGCCTGCACGTGAACAAGGCCAATGAGCCCATTTGCGATGCGCTGCGCGAACCTCGTGCCGATGGCAGTGCGGCGTTATTGAGCTTCACTAAATTTCAGCACAGCTATCCGCATTGCTGGCGCCATAAAACGCCGATCATTTTCCGTGCCACGCCGCAGTGGTTTATCAGCATGACGCAAAATGGTCTGCGCGATGCCGCCATGGATACCATCACACAAGTCGAGTGGCTGCCCGAATGGGGACAGGCTCGTATAGAAGGTATGGTCTCGGGCCGGCCCGACTGGTGTATTTCGCGCCAGCGCACCTGGGGTGTGCCGATCACTTTATTTGTGCACAAAGAAACGGGTGAACTACATCCGCGCACGGCCGAACTCATTGAAGCGGTGGCGCTACGCGTGGAGGCCAAGGGTATTGAGGCGTGGTTTGCTTTGGAGCCTGCCGAGCTTTTGGGTGATGACGCCGTGCATTACGACAAAGTCACCGACACGCTCGATGTGTGGTTCGATTCCGGCGTGACCCATAGCTGTGTGCTCAATCGAGTCGATGATTTGCGCTACCCAGCCGACCTGTATTTGGAAGGCTCAGATCAACATCGCGGCTGGTTTCAGTCATCGTTGCTGACGGCTGTTGCCGCCAACGGTTCAGCGCCATTTAAGACGGTGCTGACTCATGGTTTCACCGTCGACGGCCAAGGCCGAAAAATGTCGAAATCGGTGGGCAATGTCGTCGCGCCGCAAAAAATCATGCAGACCTTAGGCGCCGATATTATCCGCCTGTGGGTGTCAGCCACGGATTATCGCGGCGAGATGACCGTGAGCGATGAGATCCTCTCGCGCATGTCCGATAGCTATCGCCGCATCCGTAACACGCTGCGCTTTTTGCTCTCCAACCTCAATGGCTTTGACCCCGTGCGTGATGCCGTCGCCAGCGACGACATGCTTGCGCTGGATCGTTGGGTCGTCGATGCCGCGGCGAGCTTGCAAGATGAGGTCATCGCCGCGTATGACGACTTCCAGTTCCACCAGATCTATCACAAGCTGCACAACTTCTGCGTCAATGAGCTGGGCGGTTTCTACCTCGACATCATTAAAGATCGCCAATACACCACGCAAGAGCAGTCATTGGCGCGACGCTCGACGCAAACCGCGCTCTGGCATATTGCCGAGGCTTTTGTGCGCTGGGCGGCACCAATCTTGAGTTTTACCGCCGAAGAAATCTGGGAAGCATTGCCCGGTAAGCGCGAAGACTCGGTATTTTTGAGTGAATGGTATACGGGCCTCGCGCGTTTGCCTGGCACTGAACCGATGCTCACGCAGGCTTATTGGCAGCAAGTTTTGGCAATGAAGTCGGCCGTGAACAAACACATCGAAGCGGCGCGTAATCGTAAAGAGGTCGGCTCAGGTTTATCTGCCGATGTTGCCTTGTTCGCCAACGATGAGTTACTGCCGGTGCTCACTGCTTTGGGCGATGAGCTGCGATTTGTGCTGATTACCTCTAGCGCTACGGTGCTGCCGTTGTCGGGAGATAGTGGTGAGGCCAGTGAGCTTGATGGCTTGCGCGTGTCAGTAACGCCGTCTACTGGCATTAAATGTGTGCGTTGCTGGCATTATCGCGATGATATTGGCACTGACGCGGCGCACCCGGAGATTTGCGCACGCTGTGTGAGTAATGTCTGTGGTCAGGGCGAGGAGCGTCGATATGCTTAAAACTGGGCTTAATAAAACGCCTTCTGCCAATGCAGTGGGCCTGCGTGCGATCCTCGACCGTCCATTAAATTGGCTGTGGCTGGCGGTGTTAATTTATGTCGCCGATTTCTACACCAAGGCGTGGGCGTCGACGAGCCTGCACTATGGTCAGTCCATCGAGCTACTGCCATTTTTGAATTGGACGTTAGCTCATAACTCAGGGGCAGCTTTCAGCTTTCTGCATGATGCCGGTGGCTGGCAGCGCTGGTTTTTTGTCGGCATCGCGGTCGTGGTGAGTATTGCGCTTGTCATCTGGATGGCACGTCTGCCGCGTGGCTCGCGTTGGCTGCCATTGTCATTGGCACTGCTTTTGGGCGGCGCTATCGGCAATCTCCATGACCGCATCGTGCAAGGCTATGTCGTCGATTTCATTCATTTACATTGGGCCGGCATGAGCTTTCCCGCCTTCAATATCGCCGATTGCGGCATCACTGTCGGCGCGATCATGTTAATTATCGATAGTGTGTTTTTAGAGTCTCGCCGCGAGCGCCTGGCTCAGCAAGAAACTAAATCTCAGGAGCCGAAAGCATGAGCAAAATTGGCCCAGGCACACGCGTCAGCATGCACTTCAAAGTGTCATTAAGCTCAGGCGAAGTGCTCGACAGCACTTACGATCGTAGCGAGCCGCCAACATTTGAGTTTGGTGATGGCAATTTGCTGCCCGGCTTCGAGAAAGCTATTGAAGGTATGCAGGCTGGCGAGCAAGGCCGCTTTAGCATTTCGGCTGAAGATGGTTTTGGCATCTGGCAGGAAGATAATGTGCAGCATTTTCCACGTCATCAATTCGGCGAGCAGCTGCTGGAGCCGGGCATGGTTATGCAGTTTGCCGATGCCAGCGGTGCTGAATTGCCGGGTGTGATTAAAGCATTGCCAGAAAATGCGGTAGAGGTTGATTTCAACCACCCATTAGCGGGTCGTGAGTTGGTATTTGAAGTGGATGTGCTGCGCGTCACCGATGCCGATGCACGGCCAGTGACGCTGAACTAATACCTTTAGGAGCGCTGTCATGGACATAAAACTTGCCAATCCGCGTGGTTTTTGCGCCGGAGTTGATCGCGCTATTGAAATTGTTAATCGCGCTTTAGAGGTGTTCGGTCGGCCAATTTATGTGCGTCATGAAGTCGTGCATAACAAATTCGTTGTCGATGATTTGCGTGATCGTGGCGCGGTTTTTGTCGATGAGCTTGAGCAAGTCCCCGATGATGCCATCGTTATCTTCTCCGCTCACGGTGTATCGAAAAAAGTTCAGCAAGAGGCTAGTTCGCGCGGCTTGAAAGTCTTTGATGCTACCTGTCCTTTGGTGACGAAAGTGCATATGGAAGTAGCGCGCTATGCGCGTACCGGCACCGAAGCGATTTTGATCGGCCACGCCGGGCATCCTGAGGTCGAAGGCACCATGGGCCAGTACGACAAGCGTAATGGCGGTGATATTTATCTTGTCGAAGACGAGGCCGATGTTGCGAAACTACAGGTTAAAAATCCGGAAAATCTGGCCTTTGTTACCCAAACCACCTTGTCAGTCGATGACACTGCGCGCGTCATCGATGCCTTGCGTCAGCACTTTCCGCACATTCAAGGCCCACGCAAAGATGATATTTGCTATGCCACACAAAATCGCCAAGACGCGGTAAAAACCTTAGCCGAGCAATGCCAAGTAGTGTTAGTGGTTGGTTCACCCAACTCGTCGAATTCAAATCGTCTGCGCGAGCTGGCTGAGCGCATCGGTGCGCAGGCTTATTTGGTCGATAACGCCGAGCAAATCGACAAATCCTGGCTTGATGGCGTTGCCGCCGTGGGGGTAACGGCCGGCGCTTCGGCGCCAGAGGTGCTGATCCGCCAGGTCATTGATCGTTTGGGCGAATGGGGCGGTGCTGTGCCAGTCGAGCTCGATGGCCGCCCTGAAAATGTCGTGTTCTCCATGCCAAAAGAACTGCGTATTCCGGTCAAAGCCGTGTGATTTTTTTCGTCGGCGCCCTAGTAAACGCATAAATCTTTGCCACCTTTATGAGGTAGGTGCCGCGCGGCTTTAATAGCGTGTGGCATCGCCCACATAAGGCTTTTGCACGCCTATTGATTGGCTTGCAGAGGCTTAGGGAGGTGGTTATGACGCATGCCTGTGCTCAGCGCTCGCAAGTATTGCGCGTGTGGCAGCAGCGCGGCCTAGGCCTGCCCGAGACTCTGATCGCTTTCACACTCATGATGGTGGCGCTGTCTGGGCTCTTGTCTGCGCATCAGCAGGCCAAGTTACTTCAGCTCGATGCCAGCCAGCGCTTGCAGGCTGTTATGGCGTTGCGTGAACTATCGCTACGTTGGCAGCTGAACTCACCTGCGGCAGCTAGTTATCGTGCTGGCATTGCTCAAGGTTTGAGTAATGCCGGTAATGATTTTCGCTGCACGCAAGACAGCTGTTCAATGTCTGCTCGTGCACAGGCCGATATTGCTTGGGTGGCTAGCGCGCTTAAGAGCCTAGCACGGGCGCAATGGCAGATTCAGCCTTGTCGAGAATGGCTGGCAGATTGCCTCTGGCTGGGATGGGGCAGTGCTGCTAGTAGTTGCAATGGCACGCGTACACCTTTGCGTTTTGAGCGTTGCCTGCAATGGCTGCTGCCGCCATGAGTGGCTTCATTTTCGACGGCGTGTTTGCTGCCGCACATCTGAAAATCGATCAGCGCGGCATTGCTATTGCCGAATGGGCCATGGCTGCAGTGCTTGGTGCTTTGGTTTTGGCAGCGGCCATGGCGTGGCTGCAAAGCAGCGTGGTATTGGCTATGTCGCAGCGTGTGCCGGCGCAATTGCAGGAGTCGAGCTATTGGCTAACTCAGCGTCTCGATCAGCTCATTACACATGCCGGCGCTGGTGGTGTGCACCCACTTGGCTTGGATGATCCGGCATTAGCGGCATGGTGGCCAAAGGCATTGCCGGGCACTGGGCGCGTGGCCAGCGACCAATTGCTTCTGCAACGACTTATTGAAAGTGACAAAAATGATTTCGACTGTGAAGGCCGGCGTACCGCGGTGGGCGCACGTCAAATTAGCCGGCTGTTTTTGCGTAAAGAAAGTGTCTCGCCGCTATGGGCTTTAGCCTGTGATAGCGGCTATTGCGATGATTCTGGCTGCCATGCCTTGGGTGATGCCGGCATTGTCTTGATGTCTGGTGTGAATGCGATTTCGTGGCGGGCATTAGGCGCGGCAGAAGGCAGTAGTGCAGCGCGCTGGATTGATATCGACAGTTGGCGAGTGCAGCAGCAAACAGCAGCAATTGCCGGACTTCGTGTGGCTTTGTGGACAACTAGCGAAGACCAGCTGTCACGAGCGCGGCGCTGGAAGGCACCTGAAAACTGGTTAGCGCCAGCTATCACTCCCATTGCCGAGCGGCGAGTTCAGCACACGCTAGAGATGACTTGGGAGCTAAACCATGCGCCCTAAACAGCAAGGCCAAGTGCTGTGGCTGATTGTCATCGTGCTAGGCAGCTTGGCGCAGCTAGCGATTATTACTATTCAGCAAGCGGCGGCGAGTGGTTTTTCGGTTCGGCGAATCGAAAGCTATTGGCAGCGAGAAATTTTGGTCGAGCACATTGCCGACAAGCTTCAAAGCTTACCGCTGCAGCGATTATCTGCACCCGATCAGCAGGCGCTCTGGCATCCTTTGGGGCCGCTATTGCGCACCGCTTGCGCCAGTGAGCCACGTCAGCCATTGACGCAAACACCTTGCTCGCCAACGACGACTGCGCGCTGGGCCTGGCAGCTTGAGCGCGATGAAACACCGGTGAGCAGCTGGCCCGGCGTGCTGACTCAGAACTATCGCTTGCGCGTACAAGCAACGAGTCGGAATGGCCAGAGTAGTCGTTGGCTGTTTGATTATGAGCAAAGGAGCTTGCCATGAAAATAATCATTCGGCAGTCATCCCAAGGCGCATTATTGTGCGAATGGCTTATCGCCTTGGCGCTGACAGGGATTATGCTAAGCGCGAGTTTTGCTTGGGCGGGCTCCTGGCAGCGCCAGCAGCAGGCCAAGCATTGGACAGCAAACTGGGTCATTGCCATGGAGCAACTACGTCAGCTTGCCCAGCAAGATCGCCAGACCTGGGCGGTATGCGCCAGTGCTGATGGTTCGCGATGCCAAGCGGTATGGCAGGCAAAATGGCTAGTATTTCGCGATGATAATGCTGATGGCATACGTCAGCGTAGCGAGCGCGTGCAAAGCCTAACGCCAGATATTCCGAAAGCATGGCGTATGGTCTGGCGTAGTTTTCGCAATGAAGATTGGCTGACCTGGAGTGCTCAGGGCGATGCTGTGCTGTCGAATGGTACGCTGACGATATGTCCGCCAGTGATTGATGAGGCGGCGCTACGACAAGTCATCGTCAGTAAGTCGGGGCGCATGCGTATACGCCGGCCTAGCCAAGACTCGCCAGCCGTACTGCAAGCCGCCCGTGATGTTTGTGGTTGGCTGAGCTGAGGCGGTGTTACTTAAATTTTATTGGGGTTTTTATGCGAATAGTGATTGTCGGTGCAGGCATTAATGGCCTGTTAACGGCACGCGAGTTAGCCAAGGCTGGCGCTGAGGTCATGCTTTGCGATCAAGGTGAGTTTGCGCAGCAGGCTTCTTGGGCTGGAGGTGGCATCGTCTCGCCTTTATATCCGTGGCGCTACGCTCCTGCCGTGACTTTGCTTTCGCAATGGGCGCAAGCGGCGTACCCGCTCTTGCGTGATGAGCTGATGGCTGATGTCGGCATCGATATTGAGTTGCTGATGTCGGGATTATTGTTTGTAAATACCGACGATGCCCGTGATGCACGGGTTTGGGCGCAGGCAAATAAGGTGACCTGCGAAGCACTTGATGCCGGCTCTTTGCGTGAGCGTTGGCCGGGCTTGGCGCATGACGCGGAGCAGGGCGTGTTTTTCCCTGATATTGCTCAGGTTAGAAACCCGCGATTATTGAAAGCATTGATAGCCGATCTGCAGCGCTATTCAGGCGTGCAGTTACTCCCGAAAACAGCCATTACTTCAGTTAAAGGTGCTCATGCTGGTCACTCGGCATCGGTCACATTTGCCTCTGGCGAGCTAGTCGAAGCCGATGCTGTGATAGTTTGCGCCGGTGCTTGGAGCGCAAAATTATTGCCGCGAGCAGCCATACCAGTGCGTCCGGTGCGCGGCCAAATGCTGCAGTACGAAACCTCCCCAGGCACCATCACAAGCATGATTTTGCGCGATGGCCATTATCTAATTCCGCGCGCAGATGGCTTGGTGTTATGCGGCTCGACCTTAGAAGAAACGGGGTTTGATAAACGCACCACGGCAGAGGCACGCGAGTTGCTTGAGGAAGCGGCGGCTGCGTTATGGCCGGGCCTGACCGAGCAACCGCCAGTGCGCCATTGGGCCGGTCTCAGGCCTGGTTCACCCAATGGCATCCCGTTTATTGGCGCTGTGCCTGAGCAAGCTGGAGTTTGGGTTAATGCCGGTCAGTATCGCAATGGCTTGGTGTTAGCGCCGGCATCTGCGGCGCTAATTAGTGACTTAGTGCTAGGGCGCAAACCACGTTTAGCTGCTGCTCCTTACGCCCCGATGGCTTAATGGTCTTTAGAGTTGTTTTCTAGCCATGTGTCGCGATGTGCTTCGGAGCAAAAGTAATGGCCACTTGAGCGTGTGCTTTCGCCTTCGGGCAGATGTATTTGGCACTGAGCACAGCGCTGCATAGGCAGGCTTTGCTGTTGCCGATCTGAGCCTGAGCTAGATTGCTCCGATGTGCCATCAGCGGGTTTGTCCAACGCCAGAAAACGCCGAATATAGCGATAAGCTAACCAGCCTAGTGCCAGTAAAATTATGAGACGAATAATGCCCAACATGCGAGTTTCCTTCTGCCAATGCGCGTACTCGACTATCCTAGGCAACTTCGTGCCAACTGCCTACTGAAATTGCCATGTCTCTACAATCGCCACACACCTCTATTCGCTTCGCTTTAGCCCAGCTCGACTTTTTGGTCGGCGATATTCCGGGCAATACCGCTTTGATGATGGCGCAAGCCGTACATGCTCGCGATGAGCTCAAAGCAGATGCCATTATTTTTCCGGAGCTTAGCCTTACCGGTTATCCGCCAGAAGACTTATTGCTGCGACCTAGTCTTGAGCATCGCGTGCAGGCAGCTGTTGAGCAGTTGAAGACGATACAGGGCATTACGCTAGTGTTTGGCTTACCTGAGCAGCGCGAAAACGGTCTGCATAATGCCGCTTGGGTCATACGCGATGGCCAGTGCCTAGCGCGTTACGCTAAACATCGGCTGCCAAATCATGAAGTCTTCGATGAGCTGCGCTACTTCGTGGCTGGTACTGGGGCCACAATATTTGAGCTTCATGGTATGCGTATTGGCTTGACGATTTGTGAGGATATTTGGCATTTCGGTCCCGCTCGCGCCGCCAAAGAAGCTGGTGCTGAATTGCTGATTAATATCAACGCTTCGCCATTTCATGTTGGCAAAGCAGCGGAGCGCTTAGGCGTTGTTGGTGGTCGTGCGCGCGAGCTAAATCTGCCGATACTCTATTGCAATGTGGTTGGCGGACAAGACGAACTAGTCTTCGATGGCGGTTCGTTTGCGCTACAGGCATCGGGCGAAGTAGCCATGCAAGCACCGCAGTTTAGCGCCGGCTTACACGTGGTGGATGTTGATGTGGCGACTCGGCATATCAGCTCGAGTACACAAGCTACGCTGCCTGATCGCCACGAATCGATTTACCAAGCGCTGGTTTTGGCATTACGTGATTACGTCACTAAAAGTGGCTTCAAAGGTGTACTACTCGGTCTCTCGGGCGGTATTGATTCTGCGTTGACTCTGGCCATAGCGTGTGACGCGCTAGGCGCCTCGCGTGTGCGTGCGGTGATGATGCCATATCACTACACCGCCGACATCAGCCGCAATGACGCCGCCGAGCAAGCCGCACGCTTAGGAGTGCATTACAGCAGCTTGCCCATCGCCGCCATGGTCGAAGCCTTTACCAACACGCTAAGCGAAACCTTTGCCGGCCTTGGTTCTGATAAAACCGAGGAGAACTTACAAGCACGTTCGCGCGGCGTATTGCTCATGGCAATCTCTAATAAACTTGGCTATCTGGTTTTGCCTACCGGAAATAAGTCTGAAATGTCGGTGGGTTACGCCACGCTTTATGGCGATATGGCCGGCGGCTTTGCGGTCTTAAAAGATGTGCCAAAAATAGAAGTTTTCGAGCTATGTCGTTGGCGTAATGCGCAGGCACGCGCCGCTGGCGAGGCCGATATTGTGCCGCAGCGCGTTATTGATCGACCGCCGTCAGCCGAGCTTGCGCCCGATCAAAAAGATGAAGATTCGCTGCCGCCGTATCCTGTGCTCGATGAAATTTTGCGCCGCTATATTGAGTGCGATGAAAGTGCGCACGACATCATCGCCGCTGGTTTTGATGCTGAGCAAGTCAATCATGTGCTGCGCCTAGTTGATATCAGTGAATATAAGCGGCGACAGTCGGCTGTTGGCCCACGTATTAGTCGTCGTGGCTTTGGCAAAGATCGGCGCTATCCCATCGTTAATGGTTGGAAAATCGGCGACTAAAATTTGCCCTCGCCCTAGCGAAGTGCTCAGGGCGTGACTACCTTTAAAGGCATAGGCTCTCTCGCAAGGAGGCGGGCGCCATGCGTAAAGGCTTGCTGACCTGCTGTTTGCTGGTGCTTTCTAGTGCACTTGGCGCTAATGTGCTCTCGCGATTTTTCCCCGCCACGCCAGCGCCTGTGCCGGCGTTGTGGTGGGCAATAGATACCTCAGCGCCGTTGCCGATATCGTCACTACAGCAATGGTTTGTCGAGTCTAGCCCTGGGCAGTCGGCGGCTAGCTTGCGGCCATTACCCAGTGACGGGGTAGGCATTGGTCTACTCGCTAGCGTGCCAGATGCGCAGGGTGATGTGGCAGTGCGTGAGTTGATGCCGCCGTGGCCGTTAAATCTATCTCAAGTATGGCCGGCGGAGTTCAGGTATCGCCACGTCATGCTGCCGCCTACAAGCATGGAGTCGGAGCTGGTGCTGCCGCTACCAGCCGAGGCGATTTCCAATGTTCATGCCGAGCTTGTGCTCGCGCGCGTGGGGCCTCCGCAAGGGCCATACGAGCTAGATGTCAGCTTCGCTGGCTCGCCTACACAGTCTGTGGCCGCAATAGACAGCGGCGCATCAATTATCGTAACGCTTGATTCTGCGCTTAACCCATGGCCATTCGCCGATGCAGCGCAGGCGGCTATTGAGTTGCTTCCAAGCGCTGCCTCGCCATGGGCAATTGCCGCTTCGGGTCCGGTCATTTGGCGCTTAAGCTGGCAAAGCCCATCGGCGATGCTCAACGGTCGAGCGCAGTGGCGGCGCGTATTACATAGCCTGCTGATGCACACCGGGGCGCGCACTGGTCTGGCGCCTAATCTCGCCGAGAAACTAATAGCTCAAGTGCAGGGCGATGCAGCGCCAAAGGAAACGACAGTGAACTATCGGCCCGCACGACTACCCGCCGCTTGCGGTGGCAATGAAGGTCTATTGCTCACCGCTAACGAGTTGCAAGACGATAGTTCAGCGCAGCTGACGCGATGGTTAGATCTGGCGCTGCAAGGGCCATTGCAGCCATACCGATTAGTGCCGCGAAGCCATCTTGGTAGTTTTAATGGTGTCGATGTGCATTTTGCTAGCCCTACGCTGGGGCGCGCGTTGTGGCCGGGAGATCACGGCTTTCAATCCTGCCTATCGGTAACGGACTGTGCCGATGTCGGCTCGTTTTTGCCAGGCTTGCAGGTGAAAGCTAGTGTCGAACCATCGCAAGGACTGCTATTGAGCGACACTGTTTTAGGCCCACAAAGGCAGCTCACGGCAATAGATCCTCCTGCAAATACCGCTAAAGCAGTGGCGCTGGGCAACTCACTACTGATTGATACGGGAGCTGATCCAACAAGCGCGACAGGTCGAGCGCAAACCTTGCTCTGGTTAAGTGTCGACGGCACATTTTATTTGCGCGATGGTGACTCAGGCGACTTATTGTGGCGATGGCAGCCGTCGGTTTGGCAAGCACATCGAGCGCAATTACTGGCTCAGCCGGCAGCTCTACGCCCAGAACAGATTAGCGCATATGCGCTGCAACTCTGGGAGGGTGACTTGGGTGAAAGGATTGTTTTTGCATTGCTAGCAGGAAGGCTGCTTGCACTGGATCTAAGTCAGCCGCAGCAACCTAGACTACTTCCCTTGTCGGTGGCTTTGGTCGATAGCTTTAGCATCTTACCGAAGTCATTAACAAGCACAGCGCCTGAGCTATTGTTGGGGGTTAGGGCTGAGATTGCCGATGCAAGCCATCTTTTAAGGGTAAATGGCCTAACGGGCGAAGTACTTTGGCGAGCAGAGACCGAGAGCGATCCGCCGCAATGGCCGGTACCGTGGACATTTATTAGCTGGCAGCAAAGTATTAGAGGCTACGGTGTCGATGACCTAGGGCGCATTTGGCGACTGCAAACTAACGCTCACGACAAGAGTTTTACTCTTCCCTCAATGATTGCACGGCCTAACGCTAATCTAGCCGAGGTCGAAATTCTTGCCGCGCCAAGCCTTTCTATTCAGCCCGATGCTAATGGCCGACGCCTAGTTGCATTAAGCTTGGCTACTCGCGCTAGCGAAACCGATGGCGTGCTGCTTTCAGTCTGGCTCGATGATGAACGCATCGCACCGCTAGTGCTAAGCAGTTTGCCTAAATGGACAACACCTACCGCGCCGCCAACACACAGCATCGGTTGGCAACGTCAATTCTCATCTGAGCAAAGTTTGGGGCTAAGTCCGAGGTGGTTGGATGCTCGGATATTGTTAACGCTAGAGACGGCTTTGCCGCCGAAAGCATTGTGCCTTGCCGCCGATATTCAAACGAGACTTTATGATTTGCCGTGGCGCAAAGGCAGCAGTACGGAGTTGGCGAAGGAGGCAGACTTGGGTACATCGCCAGTTCAGCTTGCCGCGCCTGTAATTAATGAGGAGGGCAAGCTGTATTGGTTGGGTCAATCCAAGCCCGAGGTTGAGCTTGGTGTAACCGCTTATCGTCGGCGCTTGAGGAAAGCCCCGATATTGAATTAACCGGCTTTCTTGCTAGGCTCAATGGACTTCAGCAGTTCCTGCGCTTGAGCAGCTAAGTCTTTCATGTTCAGGGCGTTGTAGTTTTTTACCAAAATACCCAGTGCTTTTGGCACGGCTTGGCTTTCAGGATAGTTTTCGACGATCCAACGAGCACGATTAATAGCAGCTACGAAAGCGCCACGCATTTCGTAGTAGCGCGCCACATGCAGCTCTGCTTCAGCAAATTGGTTGCGCAAATAAATCATGCGCTGATGAGCGTCGGCGTTGTATTGGCTGTTTGGAAAGCGCGTGATGAGCTGGCGGAAATCATCAAAAGCGACCTTGGCTTGACCCATATCACGATGCGCCATATTGATTGGCAAGCGCTTCAAAATGGCATCTTGGTCAATGGCAAAGTTGGATAGACCGCGCATATAAAATACGTAATCTAAGTTTTCCGACTCAGGATGCAGGCGCATATAGCGATCGATGGCGGCAATGGCGCTAGCGTAATCGCCTTGCATATAGCGTCCATAAATTAGCTCGAGCTGAGCCTGTTCGGTGTAATTACCAACGGGATATTGTGACTCTAGCGCTTCATAGCCAGCTGTGGCGACGCTGTAGTTGCCTGCTTTGAGAGCCTCATGAGCTTCGCTGTAATAGCTGGCTTCAGTTTTAACCGTAGGCTTCTGCGAG
>CAXIBK010000043.1:0-13249 GCA_964022225.1 uncultured Paraperlucidibaca sp. | reverse complement strand
GACGCGTATTGCTGCTAATTGCAGGCGCTTTAAAGGCCGATTGAGCTGGCGCGCTAAAATGATAATGGCGATGATCGATAGCAGTGGCACGCCCAAGACCCAACCCAAAATAATGCCGGGGCTGTATTGCTGCATAAATAGCAGCTCTTCGCGCACCCACATGGGTTGCTCAGTGTCGGCGCTTATCCACAAAGTAGGAACGGGACGAAACTCAAAATAGACCAGTGATGGGTAGTTGATTTCACGGCGTAGCTGCTTTTGAAAGCGATCGGTAAATAGCTCGGCAAACCATTTATCGCGTGGTGATGGAAAACGCTTGGCATCGCGGACAATTTCAACGTTGCCATAGTCTCGAAGCGCACGATCGATAATCTCTGGTGCAATACCTTCGCGCTCAGCATCGCGCAGTTTCAGCATTTTAATGGCAGAGCTATGTGCGTGTTGACGTATCTCCGGCAAATACAAATTTTGCCAAAAAAACGCTATTGATAGCACTTGGCTCACTAGCACCACGATGCTGATAACTAGCGTCGTACGCATTGCGCTTGAGCGTGGCTTTAGCCATTGCACGAGGCCGCGCTTGCGCTTGGTCGGGTCTTGCAAATTGAGCATTAGGTTAGCTCATCGGGCACAAATACATAGCCCACGCCCCACACGGTTTGAATGTAGCGGGCATTGGCTGGGTTGGTTTCGATAAGCTTGCGTAGGCGTGAAACTTGGACATCGATGGATCGCTCCATGGCGCCCCATTCTCGACCACGAGCAAGCGCCATGAGCTTGTCTCGTGTAAGTGGCTCACGTGGGTGTTGTACTAACGCTTTTAGGACGGCGAACTCTCCCGTAGTCAGCGAAACCGATGTGCCGGTATTGCTCAGCTGGCGGGTCGATAGGTCCAGTGTCCATGGGCCAAAGCTGACAACTTCACTGGTTTGCGATGGCGCACCCGGAAGCTCGCGCGCTTGCCTGCGCAGCACAGCCTTAATGCGTGCCAAAAGCTCCTGCGGATTAAATGGCTTTTGCAAATAATCATCGGCGCCGGCTTCAAGGCCGTTGATGCGATCGCTGTCTGCGCCACGGGCAGTAAGCATAATAATTGGTGTGTTATTGCCTGATTCACGTAGGCGACGGCAAATAGCAATGCCATCTTCGCCGGGCAACATAAAGTCGAGAACGATGAGCGCAAATAATTCGCGGCCAAGTACGCGATCCATCTGCACGGCATCGGCGACTGTTTTTACGCTGTAGCCTTGGTCTTCTAAAAATCGCTGTAAAAGCGTGCGTAAGCGCACATCGTCATCGACAACTAAAATCTTCTGGGCATCGCGGTTGTCGCTATCCATCCCATCCTCATCTGGTTTTATCGTTAAGCCTGAGTGTACGCAGGCGTAGGACGTTTGAACACGGGCGACTTTTGCCTGACACAGGCGGCGGCGTAAGTGGTTTAATTGCGCATCTTAAAAATCGTTTTAACAATACTGTGAGTTGTTATGTCTGCGCTAGCTTTACAAATTGCCCGTGAACTTAATGTGCGACCTGAACAGGTCGAAGCCACCATCGATTTATTGGATGGCGGCGCCACAGTGCCGTTTATCGCGCGTTATCGCAAAGAAGTGACCGGCGCGCTCGATGACACACAGCTGCGCCAACTCGAAGAGCGTCTGCTGTATTTGCGTGAGATGAGTGATCGCCGCACTGCCATCCTTGCCAGCATCGAAGAGCAAGGCAAGATGACCGACACCCTGCGTGAGCAAATTTTGGCCGCGGAAACGAAAGCGCGTTTGGAAGACCTCTACCTGCCATACAAACCGAAGCGCGTGACTAAGGGCCAGCAGGCTATCGCTGCTGGTTTGTTGCCATTGGCCGATAAGCTGCTGAGCGATCCTACCCAAGTGCCAGAAGTTGAGGCGCAGGCGTTTATTGTGGCTGAGGCAGCCGAGGGCGGCTTGGCCTATCCCGATGTGAAAGCGGTGCTTGATGGCGCGAAACATATTCTGATGGAGCGCTTTGCGGAGCAGGCCGATTTACTGGCGTTGTTACGTGACTATTTGAAAAATCGCGCCTTGCTAAGCGCACGTGTGGTGACCGGCAAAGAGTCTGAGGCCGCGAAGTTTCAGGATTATTTTGCCCATGATGAAGCCTTGGCAAGCGTGCCATCGCATCGCGCGCTGGCAATGTTTCGCGGACGCAATGAAGGTTTTTTGTCGCTGAATTTCACCTTGCCAGATAGCGACGATGGCGTGCATCCCTGCGAGCATTTAATCGCCAATCATGTTGGCATAGAGGCCGCTAATCGCCCTGCCGATGCCTGGCTCAATGAAGTGGTGCGCTGGACATGGCGAGTGAAATTGCTCACTCATTTGGAAAGTGATCTGCTCGGCGAGCTGCGCGTGCAGGCCGAAGAAGAGGCCATTCGTGTGTTTGCTCGCAACATGAAGGATCTCTTAATGGCCGCCCCTGCCGGCCTGCGCCCGACACTTGGCCTTGATCCTGGCCTGCGCACCGGCGTTAAAGTCGCTATTGTCGATGGCACCGGTAAGCTCGTTGCGCACAGCACGATTTTCCCGCATCAGCCGCGCAACGATTGGGATGGCTCATTGCATACACTCGCTGAGCTTTGCAAAACACATGGCGTGGAGCTTGTCGCCATTGGCAATGGCACGGCCTCGCGCGAAACCGATAAATTGGTCGCCGAGCTGATGAAAAAGCATCCGTCGTTGGCTTTGACCAAAATCGTGGTCAGTGAAGCAGGTGCGTCGGTGTACTCAGCGTCTGAGTTAGCCGCACAAGAATTTCCCAATCTCGATGTGACTTTCCGTGGCGCCGTATCGATTGCGCGCCGCCTGCAAGACCCGCTCGCGGAGCTGGTGAAAATCGATCCGAAAGCGATTGGCGTGGGGCAGTACCAGCACGATGTCAATCAGCTCAAGCTCTCACGCATGCTCGACACTGTTGTAGAGGATTGCGTAAACGCCGTTGGCGTGGATGTAAACTCTGCTTCGGCGGCCTTGCTCACGCGCATCGCAGGATTAAACGCCACACTCGCGCAAAACATCGTGGCATTTCGCGATGCCAATGGGGTATTTCGCAATCGCCACGATTTGAAAAAAGTACCACGCTTAGGCGAGCGTACTTTCGAGCAGGCCGCAGGCTTCTTGCGCATTGCCCAGGGCGATAACCCTTTAGATGCTTCCGCCGTGCATCCAGAGTCGTATCCGCTGGTCTCGAAGTTTCAGGCTGCTGCGGCATGTGATCTCGCGCAACTCATCGGTAATAGCAAAGCACTGAAATCGATAAAGCCGGCTGATTTTGTTGATGCAAATTTTGGTTTGATCACCGTGCAAGACGTGCTCAGCGAGCTGGAAAAGCCCGGTCGTGACCCGCGCCCAGAATTTAAAGCCGCCACGTTTAATGACGCGGTAACCGAAATGAAAGACCTCGTGCCCGGCATGGTGCTTGAAGGCGTAGTGACTAACGTTACTGCCTTCGGCGCTTTTGTTGATGTTGGTGTGCATCAGGATGGCCTCGTGCATATTTCCGTGTTATCGGATCGCTTCATCAAAGATCCGCATGAGGTGGTGAAGGCTGGCGATATTGTCAAAGTGAAAGTCATGGAAGTGGATCTGCCGCGTAAGCGCATAGCCCTATCTTGTAAGCTGGATGCGGCGTTGCCGACAGCCGGCGATGGCGTGGCGAAAGATCGCCAATCATCACCGCGCGGCGCATCACGCCAGAGCACCGCAACAGCTAAGCAGCCGCAGCGCCAACAACAAGGCAGTGCGCCATTAAAGTCTGGCACTTTAGGCGATTTGTTTCGCAAAGCGGGTGTGGCGAAATAAGCATTTATCATCGCGGCCAGTAACGGCGGCGATTTAGGAGAGGTCGATGGACCGCGAATTAAGCATCCAGCTGCAGTGGCTGAGTAAACAGGCAGGTTGTCTGCAAGGCATGAAGCGTGGCTTGGAAAAAGAGTCGCTGCGTATCGATAGTGATGGCTGGTTGGCGCAAACGCCACACCCTGCTGCACTCGGCTCAGCGCTAACCCATCCAAGCATCACCACCGATTATTCAGAGGCTCTGCTTGAGCTCATCACGCCGCCATGCGACAGCATCGCCAGTGCCTTCGGCTATCTAGACGAGATTCATCGCTATGTCTATTCGCAGCTAGGCAGTGAGCGCTTATGGGTGAATTCCATGCCCTGCAAGCTTGGCCCCGATGCACAAATCCCGCTCGCGCAATACGGCAGCTCCAATATCGGTCGCATGAAAACGCTGTATCGCCACGGTCTCGGCCTGCGTTATGGCCGTCGCATGCAAACCATTGCTGGCATTCATTACAACCTGTCATTCCCTGATAGTTTTTGGCGGGCCTGGCAAGAGTCGAATGGCAATCAGCAAAGCTTGACCGATTTTCGCTCAAAAAAATCCTTCGATTTAATACGTAACTTCCAGCGTCGCAGCTGGTTGCTGCTGTATTTGCTTGGCGCGAGCCCGGCGGTATGCGGCAGCTTTTTAGCAGGTCGTGAACACGGCTTGGATGCTATGCCATCCGGGACACTATACCGACAAAATGCTACCTCCCTGCGCATGAGCTCCTTGGGCTATCAAAACGATGCTCAAGCAGACTTGAAAGTGTCATATAACTCCCTTGATGAGTATGTGCGTGACCTAGATCGTGCCATTCGCACACCGTATGCACCTTATGAGGCTATGGGCGTTAAGCAAAACGGTGTTTATCAGCAGCTTAACGGCCATATTCTGCAAATTGAAAATGAGTATTACGGCCTAATCCGACCCAAGCGCAACGGAGCTTCTGGCGAGCGCCCAACACAGTCATTAGCTCGAGCCGGTGTTGAGTATGTGGAGCTTCGTTGTGTCGACTTAGACCCGTTTGAACCTTTCGGAATTAGCAGTGAAAGCGCGCACTTTTTGGAGGTTTTTGCCCTACATTGCGCACTTGCTGAAAGCCCAGCTTTCAGTGAGGCCGATTATCAGCGCTTACCATTAAACCAGCAGGCTATGGTCGAGCGTGGTCGTGATCCAGCCTTAGAAATTGATACCGGCCATGGCTTCGTGCGCTTTCGTGAACTTGCCTCTAGGTTGTTTGTTGAGCTCCACGCTGTTGCTGAAATATTAGATTCGGCACATGTGTCCAAGGCTTATGGTGCCGCGGTTGCAGCACAGCTTGCTAAGTTAGAGGATCCTTCGCTGACAGGGTCGGCGATGGTTTTGCAGGCAGTCGATAAATGGGACGGCTGCTTCTATAACTTTGCTATGGATCGTGCTGAGCGAGCCCGCGACTACTTTATACAGCGCCCGCTAGCCAATGAGCGTGCCGCAGCCTATCGTGACGAAGCTGAAACATCACTGCACCGACAGGCCGATTTGGAAGCAGCGCCTGCACCAGCCTTTGATGATTTTTTGCAACAGTATTTTGCTGATACCCCAACTGGAGCCGCCTAAATGTTTAACACTCAGCGATTATTTTTATGGATGGCCTTGAGCTCAGTTGTCGCAATGGCTGCTGCGCTTTATTTACAGCACTACCAAGATCTTGAACCTTGCCCATTGTGTATATTTCAGCGAGTGGCGGTGATTGCATTTGGTGTCGTTAGCTTACTGGCTTTTTTGCATAATCGGCAGGGCTTTGGTCGACGAGTTTATGCTGGCCTAGCTCTTTTGGCTGGTGTGGCAGGCATTGGTGTTGCAGGCCGTCACGTTTGGTTGCAGCACTTGCCGGCTGATCAAGTGCCGAGCTGCGGCCCAGGACTAGACTACTGGCTAGATGCCCTGCCATTACAGCAAGTGATTAATGAGGTTTTTAAGGGCGCGGGTGAGTGCGCCTTAGTGGATTGGTCATTGCTCGGCTTAAGCCTGCCCGAATGGACATTGCTGATGTTCGTGGGCATGACAGGTGCTGCCGCCGTACAGTTATTGCGTCGCTAACTACGGCATTCATGAGTAATAAAATAAGCCGGCTTTCGCCGGCTTATTTATGTCTTATTTTTTCTTCTTTTTAGATGGTTTTGATGCGGCCGTAGGTTTTTCAATGCTGAGTAATTCAACACGAAAGTTGAGTACGGCATTTGGCGGAATGGGGCCTGCACCCTCTTCGCCATAGGCCAAGTTGGAAGGAACAAAAAACTCATATACCGAACCAACGGGCATCATTTGTAAGCCTTCGGTCCAGCCAGGAATTACGCTGCTAATGGTGAAGGTTGCCGGCTCGCCACGATTTACTGAGCTATCAAACACCGTACCGTCTAAAAATGCGCCTTCATAATTAACTTTAACGGTGTCATTAGCTGATGGCTTTTTACCCGTCGCTTCTTTTAGCACGCGATATTGCAGACCAGATTCGGTGACCTTAATGCCTTCAGCGTTTTGATTCTGCGCCAAAAATACTCGGCCGGTTTCAGCGTTTTCTTTTGCCAAGGCTTTCAAGTCGGCTTCAAGCTGTGCCATGCGCTGAGCTTTATAGCGATTAATTGCAGTGGTGCGTTCTTGTGCGCTAAGTAAGCTTTCTTTTTTGGCAATCGCATCTTTAAAACCGCGAATGAAGGTGTCGATGTCGAGGTCTGGGATTTGCTCGGCACTACCTTGGCCATTCATATAGCCGATGCTGTAGGCAAATTGCTCTTTATCAACGACTGGCTTTTTGCCGTTATTCGGCGCAAGCACAGGCGCGGTGGCAAAAGAGGCTGGAGCAATTTCGGTATCTGCCTGCACCGCTGGGGCGGTAAATAAAATGGCAGCGGCGAGAGCAAGACGGCGCATAGGAAACTCCAAGAAATGTTGGTGATGCTGAGCATAAGCACAAGAGGCGTGTGTGACCACTAGCGAATGGAATAAGTTCCGACAGAAAGTTGTAAAAGTTTCGCCGATTTACTCGCAATTTGACCCATCTTCGTTTAACTTCTTTTGTGCATAAACCATCTGAGGAATTTTCCATGCCCGCTGCAAAGAAAAAAGCATCGCCCATCAAGGCCAACGCTGCTAAAGCAGCGAGCCAAGTGGATAAAATCAAAGCCGACGTAGAGAAGCAAGCTGCTAAGTTAGGCGATCAATTACAAAAAGCCGTTGATAAAGCGCAACAAGAAGCCGAAGGCTATGTTGAAGCAGGCATGAAGCTGATTGAAAAAGCGGAAGCCAGCGCAAAAGAAGCTATTGATAAACTGCAAGCGCAACTGAAAAAAGCAGCTGGTGATAAAGAAATGGTTGCATTGATCAAAGATAGCATTCGTCAAGTTCAAGCAGAGGCGAAGGCTGCAATTGCTGCTGCGAAAAAAGACTACCAAGCACGTCGCGAGATTTTAAAGTCGTCGCAAAAAAGTGAGCTGAAGGCATTTTTGCAAGCCAAGTTAAAAGGCACTGCTGCAAAGCCTGCCGCTAAGGCACCGGCTAAAGCCGCTACCAAGGCTAAGGCGCCAGCAAAGGCCGCAGCGCCAGCAAAAGCTGCTGCTCCGGCAAAACCTGCTGCAAAGCCTGCCGCTCCAGCAAAGCCTGCCGTTGCTAAGCGACCAGCTGCTGCTAAAAAACCCGCAGTAAAAAAACCAGCCGTAAAGCCCGCGGTTAAGCCTGCGGCTAAACCAACAACTGCAAAGCCAGCAGCAAAACCCGCTAGAGCGGTTAAACCTGTTGAAGCACCTAAGACTGACTCAACGAGCTAAGTCGTTTCAGTTAAGATACAACGGGCCTTCGGGCCCGTTGTCATTTCTGCGCACCTATATGTAAATGTAAGCCCAATTTGAGAAACCCATGATTCTTGCTGAGCAACTCGGACTGCTACGTGGCGGTCGCCCATTATTTACCGATGCCAGTTTTGCAATTCATCCGGGCTGGCATGTGGGGCTGACAGGTAATAATGGCGCAGGCAAGAGCTCCTTGTTTTCACTTTTATTGCGCGAGCTGCAGGCCGATAGCGGCTCGCTATCTCGGCCAGTGGGCTGGGTTGTCGCGCATATGAAGCAGGAGGTTGCGGCCGTTGATCGTAGCGCACTTGATTATGTGCTCGATGGCGATGCCGAGTGGCGCCTGCTCGATGAGCAGCTGAGCGATTTGGACGCCCTCGATGGCACGGCGATGGGCAATTTATTTGCCAACTACGAAAGCATTGATGGCTATACCGCCTCATCTCGTGCCTCTCAGCTTTTAGCCGGCTTGGGATTTTCTGAGTCAGATATGCAGCGCCCAGTTTCAGCGTTTTCTGGCGGCTGGCGCATGCGTTTGAATTTGGCGCAAACCTTGATGTGCCGCTCAGATCTATTACTGCTCGATGAGCCCACCAACCACCTCGATCTCGATGCCATTTTATGGTTAGAGGATTGGTTGCGTGCGTATCCCGGCACTTTGGTGATGGTCTCGCACGATCGTGATTTCCTCGACGCGGTTGTCGAGCATATTTTGCATGTGGCGCAAGGCACGATTACGCATTATCGCGGCAACTATTCAATGTTTGAGCGCACTCGCGCAGAGCGATTAGCGCAGCAACAACAAGCCTTTGAGAAGCAACAAGTGCAAGTGGCTCACCTACAATCATTTGTCGATCGCTTTCGCGCCAAGGCTACGAAAGCAAAACAAGCGCAGAGTCGTATAAAAGCGTTAGAGCGCATGACTTTAAGTGCACCAGCTGAAATTGAGTCGGGTTTAGAGATTCGTTTTCGTGCACCTGAGCGCTTGGCTAGCCCATTATTACGGCTAGATGAAGCGGCTATTGGTCATGGTAAAACGCCACTTATTTCACATGTCGCATTAGGTTTATATCCCGGTGCGCGTATCGGCTTGCTTGGCCCTAATGGCGCTGGTAAAACCACATTGGTGCGCGCGCTAGTCGGCGACCTTCCGTTGATTTCTGGCACGCGTTTAATCAGCGAGCACACGCGCATAGGCTATTTTGCTCAGCATCAAGTGGACCATCTGGACTCATCGGCAACTCCGCTACTTCTAATTCAGCGCCTAAGCCCGACCACATCTGAGCTTACGCTAAGAAGCTTTCTCGGCGGTTTCGGATTTGGTGGTGATCGTATTACTGCTGAAATTACGCCGTTCTCCGGTGGTGAAAAGGCGCGATTAGCATTGGCGCTCATAATTTGGCAGCGCCCCAATGTGCTGCTGCTCGATGAGCCGACCAACCATTTGGACTTGGCCTTGCGCCACGCTCTACTGGTGGCCATTCAGGCATTTGAGGGAGCTGTTGTGCTGGTGTCACACGATAGACATTTGGTTGCAGTTACCTGCGATGAGCTATGGCTAATTAATAGTGGTAAGGCAGAGCGATTCGATGGTGATCTTGATGATTATGCGCAATGGTTACGCACTTGGCGCACCAAGCAAATCAATAGTGCTCCGATCCCTGTGGTGGCCAGCGCTGATCTTGAGAGAGTGGTTAAGCCAGTTGAGGTGCAAACAGCAATAGAGCCCAGTTCGAGCAAGAAATCAGTGCGCTCAGCTGATCTCCGAGCCGCGCAAAAAGCTGTAGAGCGTAGCGAACAAGCTATGCTCGATGCGCAAGCCAATATTGAGTCGATAGCGGAGCGCCTTGGCGACTCAAGACTCTATGAGCCGACAGCTAGCGATGAGCTTGCGGCTATATTGCAGCAGCAAAAGCAGGCCCAGGAAGCGATGGAGCAGGCCGAGTCGACTTGGTTAGCGGCAACGGAAGCTCTTGAGGCACTGACGGCTTAAGTTAGTAATGAAACACGGCATTACCAGTGGCAATAAGTGCATCTTTCTCATTGTGTAGCGTCATTTGCGTTGCGCAAATTTTACCGCCAATGCGCACCACTTTTGCCGTCGCGATAAAGCGCTCACCACGACCAGGGCGCAGGTAATCGATACGCATATCGATAGTGCCTAGCTGTGCCATACGGCGCATTTTCTCTTCCGTTGCTTGGCCTTTTAAGCGGCCATAAGCCGCAGCCATGCTGACTACACCTGCGACGCTATCGAGCAATGTGGCAATCACTCCGCCGTGCAAAATTTGCTGAAATGTATTGCCGACTAGATGCGGCGCCATGCTGATTTCAGCGCGTGCTTCATCCTCGCCGATGTAGACGAGCTTGCCGCCAACATGAACGATAAACGGGATAGCATTGAAGCCATCGATGAGTTGTTGCCGGCGTTTTTCTATGCGCACAGCACGTTCTTCAGGGCTTAATTTTGGCGCTTGATCTGTAGGCTGTATTTCGCTCATATCGCTATTCATGCAAAAGATTGTAATGCCGTGGAATGTAGCAAGCTCTCTACTACGCGTCACCTCAAACTTAGCGCCATTGCTACGAAAGCGTCTGCGTTTCGGCTAAGCTGTTGCCATTAAACCGAGAGAGATGATGATGTCTGTTGCCAATCGCGCGCCATACCCCGCCACTCGCCTGCGCCGCACTCGCGCTCATAATTGGTTGCGCCGTTTAGTGCGCGAAAATCAACTAACTGTTGATGACCTGATTTACCCCGTCTTTGTGCTCGATGGTGAGCAGCGCCGCGAAGCGGTGGCATCAATGCCTGGAGTCGAGCGTCTGTCTATCGATCTATTAGTGGAAGCCGCGGCAGAATGGGTTGAGCTGGGCATTCCGGCATTGGCATTGTTTCCGGTGACGCCGCCAGAGCATAAAAGCTTAGATGCAGCGGCGGCGTGGTCGCCCGATGGCATTGCCCAACGCGCCACGCGTGCGCTGAAAGCCGCCTACCCTGACCTTGGCATCATCACCGACGTTGCGCTCGACCCGTTCACCACGCATGGCCAAGATGGCATCCTCGACGATGCTGGCTATGTTGCAAACGACATCACCGTGGCCGCACTCGTACGCCAAGCCTTGTCGCATGCTGAGGCTGGTGCTGACATCGTCGCACCATCCGACATGATGGATGGTCGTATCGGTGCTATCCGCGCTGCGCTTGAGGCAGCAGGCCATGGGCGCGTAAGCATTCTTTCATACGCGGCTAAATACGCGTCGAGCTACTACGGGCCATTCCGCGATGCCGTAGGCTCAGCTAACAACCTGAAAGGCGGCAATAAAAAGAACTACCAAATGGATTCGGGCAATGCTGATGAAGCCTTGCACGAGGTTGCGCTCGACCTAGCTGAGGGTGCCGATATGGTGATGGTGAAGCCGGGCATGCCGTATTTAGATATTGTTCGTTTGGTGAAGTCTGAGTTTCAAGTGCCTACTTTTGCGTACCAAGTGAGTGGCGAGTACGCCATGCATGTAGCCGCTTTTGAGCGCGGATGGCTTGCGCGAGAGTCGGTAATTTTGGAGTCTTTATTGGCATTTAAACGTGCGGGCGCAGATGGTATTTTGACCTACTTTGCCGTTGAGGCGGCGCGCATGCTGCGTACTTCATCACACTGACATCTTGGTGGTATAGCCTGCATTATCAAAAGCGCTGATTACCTGAAGGATATGCTATGACTGAGCCTGCTGAAAGCTTTGAGTTGACCAGCCCAGAGCTGTATTTGAATCGAGAGTTAAGTATTCTCGATTTCAATATGCGTGTGTTGGAGCAGGCGACGGACCCTAGCCACCCGCTTATTGAGCGCCTAAATTTCTTGCTGATTTTTTCGCGCAACCTCGATGAATTTTTCGAGATTCGGGTCGCTGGATTACTGAAGCAAGTTTCCTTTGGGCATATCAGATCGGGCCCTGATGGCTTATTGCCGCAAGAAGTACTGAAGCTTATTTCGGAGATTTGTCACGCGGCGGTTGAGCGTCAGTATCGGATTCTCAATGATGATTTGCTGCCTGCTCTAGCTGCTGAAAATATTCGCTATTTGCGTCGGGATGAATGGACAGATAAGCAGTCAGCGTGGGTGCGAAAGTACTTTAAAGAGCAAGTGCTGCCAGTGCTTACACCAATTGGGCTTGATCCTGCGCATCCCTTTCCACGCTTGGTCAATAAGTCTCTGAACTTTATTGTTTCGCTCGATGGCAAAGATGCCTTTGGCCGCCAAATGTCTTTGGCTGTGGTGCCAGCTCCGCGTTCATTGCCGCGCGTGGTGCGCCTGCCAGATGATATTGTTGATGGCGGTGATCAGCATGTGATGTTGTCATCGATTATTCACGAACATGTATCAGAGCTGTTTCCAGGCATGACGGCGAATGGCTGTTTTCAATTCCGTGTTACGCGGAATGCCGATATGACAGTTGACGAAGATGCGGAAGATTTGGCCTCTGCTCTGCAAGGTGAATTACTTTCGCGGCGTTATGGCGCGGCCGTACGGCTTGAGGTTGCGGATAATTGCCCTCGGCACATCATCGACTATTTATTGAGACAGTTTGCCTTGAGTAACGAGGCTCTATATCAGGTCAATGGCCCGGTGAACTTATCGCGCTTGCTTTCAGATTTCGACCGACCTCGCCTGCGTTTCACGCCATTTCGTCCACGTATTCCTGATGTTTTGCAAAAGTCGGAAAGTATTTTCGAGGCCCTCGCACAAGGCGATATTCTTTTGCACCACCCGTTTGAGTCTTTTGCTCCGGTGGTCGACATGCTGCGCCAGGCTGCTCGAGATCCGTTCGTGCTTGCGATCAAGCAAACCTTATATCGCTCGGGCCCTGAGTCTGAAATCGTAAACGTACTGGCTGATGCCGCTCGTAATGGCAAGGAAGTGACAGCCGTTATCGAGCTGCGCGCACGCTTCGATGAGGCATCGAATATTGAAGTTGCAAATAAGCTTCAGCAAGCCGGTGCGATCGTGGTTTATGGCATCGTGGGCTATAAGACCCATGCGAAAATGATCCTAATTGTACGTCGCGAAGGCCGTAAGCTTATGCGCTATGGCCACTTAGGTACTGGTAACTATCACGCAGGTAATGCGCGCCTCTATACCGACTATGGCTTGCTCACGGCGAACCCTGAAGTTTGTGAGGATATTCATAAAATCTTCCAGGAGCTTACCGGTATGGGCAAAGTGCTGCGCTTAAAGCAGCTGTTGCACGCACCATTCACATTGCACCCTAAGTTGCTCAGCATGATCGAGCAAGAGATCAGCAACAAACAAGCGGGCTTGCCAGCACGCATTATTATTAAAGTGAATGCGTTGACGGAAAAGGTGCTCATGCAGGCACTGATGCGCGCCTCGCAAGCGGGCGTGCAAGTCGATTTAATTATTCGCTCAGTGTGCTGCTTGCGGCCTGGCGTTATCGGTGTGACGGACAATATTCGTGTGCGTTCAATTGTTGGTCGTTTCCTTGAGCATACGCGCGTATTTTATTTTGAAAATGCCGGCGAACCTTTAGTGTATTGTTCTAGCGCA
>CAXIBK010000042.1:0-13321 GCA_964022225.1 uncultured Paraperlucidibaca sp. | reverse complement strand
CGGTGAAATGCGTATTGGTTTTAAGAAAGGGCCAAACGCTTTCAATCACCTCAGTGACAGCTTGAATGAATTCAGGCTGGTCTGGGTTACGCTTGATAACAGCACTGATAAAGTCGTGGCTGGTTTGATACTGCATGTGGCTGACTCGCTTTACTAAAATGGTGCGCGATCTCATCCATAAATCGCGAGGGCGCACATTTTAGGTGCAAAATGCGCATTTTCCTATAAATGCACCAAAATAATTACATAGATGAGATTTTTTGCACCATTTTGATTGGGTTTTATCGTGTTCCTGTCGTGACGATATGTTTTAGCTATGAAAAACTAATCAATATCTCATTGGAAGCTATCGTATCTGCCGTTTAGCCTGCTATTTCATTGATAAGAAACGAGGATAAAAACATGTCAAACACAGGAAAATGCCCCGTTATGCACGGGGCCAATACGACCACTGCTGGCTCTAATGCTGCCTGGTGGCCAAAAGCGTTGAATCTAGACATCCTGCATCAGCACGATGCGAAAACGAACCCCATGGGCATCGATTTTAACTATCGTGAAGCACTGAAATCGCTAGATATCGATGCATTGAAAAAAGATCTGCATGCCTTTATGACGGATAGCCAAGATTGGTGGCCAGCCGATTGGGGCCATTATGGTGGCTTGATGATTCGCATGTCATGGCATGCTGCTGGCACGTATCGTATCGCCGATGGTCGCGGTGGTGCCGCCTCTGGCAACCAGCGTTTTGCGCCGCTGAACTCATGGCCAGATAACGTTAATCTCGATAAAGCCCGCCGCTTATTGTGGCCTATCAAAAAGAAATACGGCAATGCGCTAAGTTGGGCCGACTTGATCGCTCTAGCTGGCACTATCGCTTATGAGTCCATGGGTTTGAAAACGTATGGCTTTGCTTTTGGCCGCGAAGATATTTGGCATCCCGAGAAAGATATTTACTGGGGCTCAGAGACCGAATGGCTGGCCACTAGCGACAATGAAAATAGCCGTTATTCGGGCGAACGTGATTTGGTAAACCCCTTAGCGGCGGTGATGATGGGCCTGATTTACGTCAATCCAGAAGGCGTTGATGGCAAGCCTGATCCATTACGAACTGCTCGGGACGTGCGAGAAACCTTTGCCCGTATGGCAATGGACGATGAAGAGACGGTCGCGCTAACGGCTGGTGGTCACACTGTGGGTAAATGCCACGGCAATGGCAGTGCTGCAAACTTGGGCGAAGCGCCTGAAGGTGCTGAGTTGCAAGAGCAGGGCTTGGGTTGGATGAATCACAGCACGCGTGCCATCGGTCGTGATACGGTCTCTAGCGGCCTAGAGGGCGCTTGGACTACCAATCCAACGAAATGGGATAACGGCTACTTCTATTTACTCTTCACCTATGACTGGGAGCTAAAAAAGAGCCCGGCCGGCGCATGGCAATGGGAGCCAATTAACATCAAAGAGGAAGATAAGCCTGTTGATGTTGAGGATGCTTCGATTCGTCACAACCCCATCATGACCGATGCCGATATGGCGCTGAAAATGGATCCGGCGTATCGCAAAATTTCTGAGCGCTTCTACAACGACCCAGCGTATTTCTCTGATGTTTTTGCACGAGCTTGGTTCAAGCTGACTCACCGTGATTTAGGCCCGAAAACTCGCTATATCGGCCCCGATACGCCGACTGAAGAGTTGATTTGGCAAGACCCAGTGCCAGCAGGTAAACGCGATATCGATGTTGCCGCTATCAAGGCAAAAATTGCCGCCAGTGGTTTGTCGGTGAGTGATTTGGTGAGCACCGCTTGGGATAGCGCTCGCACTTATCGTGACTCAGATAAACGCGGCGGTGCTAATGGCGCGCGCATTCGTTTGAGTCCACAGAAAGATTGGGTGGGCAATGAGCCTGAGCGTTTGGCAAAAGTCTTGGCTGTGATCGAGGGCATTGCTTCTGAGAGTGGCGCCAGTGTTGCCGATGTCATTGTGCTTGCTGGCAATGTCGGTATTGAGCAGGCGGCGAAGGCGGGTGGTGTCGATGTCAGCGTGCCATTTACGCCAGGTCGTGGCGACGCAACAGCAGAGATGACCGATGAAGAGTCGTTTGCGCCGCTAGAACCTGTTCACGATGGTTTCCGCAATTGGCTGAAACAAGATTTTTCAGTCAGCGCCGAAGAGCTGTTGCTTGATCGTAGCCAACTTTTGGGCTTAACCGCGCACGAAATGACGGTGCTAGTGGGTGGCCTGCGCGTTCTCGGCTGTAACTATGGTGGCAGTCAAAAGGGTGTGTTCACTGATCGTGTTGGCGTATTGAGCAATGACTTTTTTTTTTTTTTTACCGACATGGCCTATGAGTGGAAACCAACTGGCCGCAACAGCTATGACATCGTGAAGCGCGCGACTGGCAAAACCCAATGGACAGCATCGCGTGTGGACTTGGTATTTGGCTCAAACTCGGTGCTGCGCGCCTATGCCGAGGTTTATGCTCAAGATGATAATCAGCAGAAATTTATTGCCGATTTTGTCTCTGCATGGGTCAAGGTGATGAATGCTGATCGCTTCGATATAGCGTAAGGCTGAGCTATTAGCTGTGCCGAATCACACCCATGCGAATAGCCTTCGCAGTGGCTTCGGCACGGCTATTGATGTGTAGTTTTTGATACATCGTTTTGATGTAACCAGAGGCCGTGTGAGGTGAGATGGATAGCATCTCTGCGGCCTCTTTTACGCTCAGGCCCTTAGCAATTGCGCAAAGCATATCGGTTTCGCGTGCGGTTAAAGGCTGATCTTCTGGCGATGTTTGCGGACGAAACTGTTGCAACATCATCTGTGCGATAGAAGCTGAAAGCGGCGGCTTGCCAGCTAAAATACCGACGATACTAGCGGTGAAGTCTTCGCGGCTATCATCTTTGAGCAAATAGCCATCGGCGCCGGCGTGCAGGGCAGGGAAAAGATGCTCTGCGTCATCAAAAATTGTAGTGACTATGCATGAAGCATTGGGCTGAGTTTGCTTAATTAGCGAGATGAGATCGGTGCCATCGCCATCGGGCAGGCCGAGATCGACGAGAAAAATATCAAATTCTTCGACACATATAGCGGCCTTGGCATCAGTAAAGCAGGCGTGATGAGTTAGTGAGCGCGGATTTAGCGCTGCTTCGATCAGCGGAATTAGCCATTCGGCTACGACCGGATGATCTTCAATAAGCATGACACGTGGTTGTGGTAGCACTCGTTTTTCCTGATTTATCGCAATATCGATGACTAGCTACTTTAGTCTTACAGATGATCTAGGCCATAGGAATGATACGCGATAAGATCGCGGCATGATCCCCATAAAAGTAAAGCTCGCCTTAGGGCTGCTGATTTCAATTGCGTTAGTCATGCTCAGCATTGTTATTGCGCGCGGCCTACCTACTAGTAATGCCACATTTGCTAGCAATGGCACAGTGCTGACCGCGCACTACGATGGTAAAAGCTACGCATTAAATCGCTTTGTTATAGGTGCTAATAGTCTTGCGGCAACCACTGATTTGGTCATTGAAGAGCCAGACACGTTGCCGACCTATAGTGATATGAGTCGACTATTTCAACAGTCGACGAGGTTGGCCCAAGCGTTAGAAAGCAGTCAATTGAGCATGGAAACAGCTTCTGGCGAGCTTATTAAGCTAATGCCAAAGCAGCGGCATATTTCGGACTTGTCGGGCTTGTTTTGGTTGCAGGTTATTTGCGGCTTGGCAGGCATGGTGGTGTGCTTGCTAGCCTGGATTCCGGCGAAAAACTCCTTAGCGATTTTAGCTTTTAGCGGGACCGGTGTTGGCTACTTTTTGGCTTCAGTATCTGCCGCTATATATAGTACGCGCGAGTTATTTATCGACGGCGGGCTATTCCAAGCGCTGTCGATGATTAACCATGTCGGCACCATGATGTTTGCTACATCGCTAGCTTTATTTCTGTGGAACTACCCCGTTAAAAACACTGGCCGGCGTTGGAATTGGCTGATTGTATTGACCCTTCCTGTTGGTTTGAGTTGTGACTTATTGCAATTAAACGAGAGTATTGCGCTGAGCTTTTATGCGTTAATTCTGGTCATGTTGCTGCTGTCGCTAACAGGCCTCTATGTGCAATGGCGTCGCACTAGCCATATGCCAGCCGATCGTTTGGCGTTGCGTTGGATATTACTATCCGTGATTTTCGGCACCTTTGTGTTTGCCGGCGCCATCATCTTGCCTATTGTTTTTAAGTTTTCAGATCCTGCGCCGCAGGGCGTTATTCTCGCCACATTTTTGATGATGTATGCCGGCATGATGTTGGCGATTGTGCGCTACCGCTTATTCGATCTTGAGCTCTGGTCTTTTAGTATTTGGGCATGGGTTTTGGGTGGTTTGGCGGTTTTGGTCATGGATATGATCTTGGCCTCGGTACTCTCTTTCTCTGACCCAGCAGCATTAACCACAGCATTGGCTTTGGTTGGCTGGTTTTATTTTCCAGTACGCCAGCTTATATGGCGTTATTTTTTCGACAGGCGCAGCTCTGGTCTCGAAGAGTGGATGTCGCAGTCTCTGCCGGTTATGTTGACCGCGCATCGTATCGGCGATGGTGATCAAGCTATTCAGCTGGCGCTAGATTCAGTCTTTTCTCCCTTGGCAAGCGACCTAGAAAAATCTGATGCGACTGATGTGGCAATTAAAGAAAATGGCGAATCTTTGCTCGTGCCATTGCCCGATAGTCAGTATGTTTTGCGATTACGAAACGCTGCGCAAGGCCGACGTTTGTTTAGTCGTAAGGACTTAAAAATCACCAAGTTAGTCATCGATTTAAATGAAATATTGCGCGAATCAGTTGTGGCTAAAGCCGCTGGTGCACAGCAAGAGCGTCAGCGTATTCGCCAAGATTTGCACGATGATTTAGGCGCAAAATTGCTGACTTTATTGCACCGTAGTGATGATCAGTCACGCCCCATCGTTAAGGAGGCTATCTCCGATTTACGCGCGATTTTATCGAAGCGAGTGGCCGCCGGTATTGACTTAAAAGATGCTTGTCATCAATGGCATGACGAAGCAACTTTACGCTGCGCCGAACGTGGCATTACTTTGCATTGGCATTGTGTGGAAAGGGATGCCTTGCTTACTCCCGATGAATATGGGCATTTAAGTCGAATGCTGCGTGAAAGCCTGACAAACGCCATAAAGCACGCTAATCCAAGCGCTATTACCATCAGGCTTAGCGCCGATAATGCATTGCGCATTGAGGTCATCAATGATGGCGTTGATAGTGCACGCGAACCTGCGGCTGGCCATGGTTCTGAGAATTTACGCCAGCGCGCGGCTGAGCTGGCGGGCGAGTGCCAGCAATTGCAAGAGCAAGGGCGTTGGCATGTGCTTATTACGGTGCAGTTAGCGGGTCTTGCTAAGCCCTAGACTTACGCTTCGCCAAGAATCCGTCGCTTACTTTGTAATGCTTGCTAGTCTGACAGCGGATGTTGTTAAATATGCGCCTAATATAAAAATATAAGGACATTGACATGGTCATTCGCTCCATTTTAGCCATATTTTTTACGAGCTTAATGCTCAGTGCCTGTGGCGGTTCAAGCTCATCAAGCGATAGCACGGCGCCTGTTGCAGAGCGTCAGGTTCCAGTAATGAAGTTGGGTACTCGCAGCGCCGAAAGTGAGGCTTACGGCAGAGCCGCACCGGCAGCTGATAGCGCGTGGTCTGACTATGACCCAGCGCCTACTTTTAGTTCGTCGAAAGAGATTCCTCTGCAATTTATCACCATGGATGACGGCGTTAAGCTTGCAGCAAAGGTGACTTTGCCGAGCAATGCTGCGAATGTAAATGAAGGTCCATTCCCGGTTATTCTCGTCCAAACCTCCTACAACACTTCGCTTGGGAGCTTTACTCCGGCTATTGGCGGTGCAGATCCATTCATGACATCTCACGGCTACGCCACTGTGGTAGTCGATGTGCGCGGTACCGGGAACTCTCAGGGCGAATGGGAGGCCTTTGGCGAGCGTGAGCAAAAAGATTACTCGCAAGTGGTGGAATGGGCCGCTACACAGCCGTGGTCAAACGGACGAATTGGCCTTTTTGGCGTTTCGTATTTAGGTATTACCACCGTGCTCACCGCGCAACAGCAGCATCCTGCTATTAAAGCGGCTTTTCCCATCGTGCCTATTGGCGATGGCTATCGCGATATCGTATTTACCGGCGGGCAAGTTAACCCGACATTTATTCCGCTTTGGATGGTTCTTGTCACAGGCCTTGGTGCCTTACCTTTGGAAGGTATTGCCGCTGACCCAGTGACTGGCATTACAGCTTTGCTAAGCCATGTCTTAGGGGCAGTAACAAACTTTCAAGTGCCGACAATATTGAAGGCATTGCTTGGTGAGCAGAGCACGGTTGCCGATGGCGACTTCTGGGCAAAGCGCTCGCCATTAGAAAATGCCGAGAAAATTAAAGTGCCAACCTTTGTTGTCGGTGGCTTGTTTGATCTTTTCCAGCGCAGCGAGCCGCTGTGGTTTGAGCGCTTGAAAGGCCTAGTACCAACCAAGTTACTCATCGGCCCATGGACGCATATTCAAACGGCTGGAATCCCAACGAATGGCCTGCCACGCGATGGTGTGCCTGAGCTGAACAAAATTCAGTTGCGCTGGTTTGATCAATATGTGAAAGGTTTGCCCGTTGGCGCCGACCGCATACCGAATGTCACGCAATATGTGTTGGGTGAGGAGCGCTATGTCACTAGCAATGATTGGCCTCACGCACAAATGAGGCCGCAGCAATACTTTTTTCAGGCTGATAAGTCACTGCTAAAAGATCAACCTAGCCAGCAAGCTTCGCAGTCAATTGCTTTGCAAGCGCCTATTTTTGGTCTGTGCTCGCAAAGCCTGTCGCAGTGGACGGCTGGTGCGGCAGGCCTGCTGCCTCTACCATGCTTTAATGATGACAGCATTAATCAGAAATCGTCTGTGGTGTTCTCTACGCCAGCCCTGGAGGATGATCTATACATCAATGGCCCCATTCAGGCCAATGTGTGGATGAAGACCACTGCGCTAGAAAGCAGTGTTTCGGTACGCATCTCAGATTATGATCCGGCAACAGGCAAATCTCGACCACTGAGCAATGGCCTATTAAGCGCCTCGTTCCGTGCCGTCGATGAAAGCCGTAGCCGCATCATCGACGGAGTGATGATTCAGCCATGGCATCCATTCACGACTGAGTCTGTGCTACCAGTAAAGCCAAACGAGCCCATGCTCATGCAAGTGGAGATTTTCCCAACTAGCGCAAAAATTGCTAAAGGTCACTCGCTGAAAGTGTCATTGAGCACGAGTAATTTGGCGCAAGGCTTGCAGCCTGTATTGTCGTCGCTGATCAAGGGGCCATTGGGCTTAGCAACGTTCTTAGTCGGCCCCGAGCATCCATCAAGTGTGGTGTTGCCAGTGGTGCCTAATAGCGCGCTGGTGCAGTAACTAGTAGAGAGAGTTATGAGCTCAAAGATTTATCACAACCCAAACTGCGGCACTTCGCGCAATACCTTGGCTATTATGCGGGCCTCGGGCGAAGAGCCTGAGGTTGTTGAATACATGAAGACGCCTTTGTCGCGTGAGCAGTTAGTCGATTTATTGGCGGCTTTAGCCGTGCCTGCGCGCGAGTTATTGCGCGCCAAAGGCGATCTTTATGATGAATTAGGTTTGGCCGATCTTGAGCTCAGTGACGATGCGTTGATTGACGCGATGAGCGAACATCCTATCTTAATGAATCGACCAGTTGTGGTCACTGAGCGCGGTGCGCGCTTGTGCCGGCCATCGGAGTTGGTGTTGGACTTACTAGCCAATCCGGTGCGTGAATACACTAAGGAAGATGGTGAAGTCATACGGTTTAGCGACTGAACTTAGTCGCTATTCCAACGATTTTTAGCTCGAATGAAGTTGCTTGCATCGGTAAAGCCGAGGCGCTTGGCAATTGCTGATTGCTTAAGCCCTTCGGCTTCCCATAAGCGAACCTTTTCGATGAGTAAGTCAGAAAATAAAGCTTTATAGCTCATACCTTCTTCCTTCAGCTTGCGATGCAAGCTGCGCTCGCTGATGTTCAAATCGTTGGCAATTACTTTGGCCGATGGCCGATTAGTGATGTTCGCGATTATGCTCTGGCGAACAGCCTCAAGTAGGTTTGTGGAACGATTCAGGTTTTGCATTAGCTGATCACAAGCAGCTAATGCTTCTTCTAGAGTGAATGGATTAGTCGTGACAAACTGAGTTGCTAGTAGCGCATTATCAATTCGCACAGTAGTCGCAGCTTCATTCCAGCACACAGATTGGTTTAACACATGCTGGCAGAATAGTTGTGAGTTCTCGCTAAGACTGAAGTCAAAGTTAATCTTAATAGCGAGCTCGTCATTGCAACATAGGCGCCAAAATGTCCTTAGACCTGTAATGATTTCTAGTACTAAAAACTCATAAACGCGTTGATTAAAGCCATCATTATTGGCGAATGTGACCAATACACCATGCTCGTCTTGAGTAGAGTTAAATTCAATTAAAGAGCCAGCAATGGTGCTATAGCGCGCGCCTATCTCTAAGCTTTCGCCAATATTAGCAACCGACATCATGGCCAGGCCTACGAGGCCGTAGGTTGAGTGTTGATAGCGCTGGCCAACAGCAACCCCAAGCAGGTCGTCGTCAAAGTAATCAACGGCTGCTTGGACAAAGTTAATGGCCATGGCATAGCTAATGAGTCGTGATTTGCTAGCGCGCTTAAACAGTTGAGCAAGCTCGAAGCCCGCCCACGTTTCAATGCTTACTCCGCGACTATTGGCATAATTTTCTATGGCAAAAATGCTGTAGAAGTAGCCGTAGTTATGTTCTGTTCGGGCCATTGCGGGACTTATCTCTGAGCGTTATTGATGCTCATATCATAACGCTATAAAGCTTGGCTTGTGCGCTCTAGCTGTATCGATGATTTTTGCCCTGAAGACGGCAGAGCATGCCGCAAAATACGCCACAGCACTTGGCTAAACTGGCTGATAAAGCTGCCTTCATTGTAAGGAATACCCAAACGCTTACACGTTGCTTTCACTTCTATGGCCATCTCGGCGTAGCGATGCGCGGGCACATCAGGAAACAAATGATGCTCAATTTGATGACTTAAATTGCCGGTCATTAAGTTGAAAAATTTGCCCCCGCGCAGGTTTGATGAGCCCAAGATTTGGCGATAGTACCAATGGCCGCGAGTTTCATTTTTCAACACACTTTTTGGAAAAATCTCGGCATCTTTGGTGAAGTGGCCGCAGAAAATCACCACGAAAGTCCAGACATTACGAATACCATTGGCGACAAAGTTACCGGCAAATACCGAGAGAAACATGGGGCCGGCCAGCAGTGGAAACACCACATAATCTTTCAGCAGTTGCTTCTGCATTTTGCGTTTAACCGGCTGCCATTGCTGTTGAAACTCAGCTTTCGGGGTTTTACCGGCAAATAGACGCCCTAAACGCAACTCTTGGATGGCAATGCCCCATTGAAACAGCAGCGCAAAAATCACGGTATAGATGGGTTGCAGTAAATAGTGCGGCTTCCAGCGCTGCTCGGGAAACAGACGCAAAATGCCATAGCCCACGTCATCATCGACCCCTTTGATATTGGTGTAGGTGTGGTGCATGACGTTATGCGATTGGCGCCAGTTATCGCTGGTGCCAGCAATATCCCATTCGTAGGTTTGGCCTTTGAGCTTTGGGTCGTTCATCCAGTCGTATTGGCCGTGCATGACATTGTGCGCCACTTCCATATTTTCCATGATTTTCGACACCGCCAAGAGCAGCGTACCAATCACCCAAAACACTGGAAAGAAGCTTAAGAACAGACAGGCACGACCCAGAAAGCCGGTGTAGCGCACGGTGGCGAGCACGCGTCGGATGTAGCGCGCATCATTTTCGCCAACATCAGCCAAGGCATTTTTATGCATGGCATCGAAGGTGGTTTCGAGTTCAGCCAGTTGAGCTTGAGTCAGTGTTTTCATTTAATGTTCCTCGTCGGAGCGAGTGGTTAATGCTGGCGGCACGTATAATTTTTAGACACGTGACGGTGGTATTTATTACAAGGGGCGCAGTTACAGATCTCTCAATTACAGATCGAGGGTGAGATTGGAGCGCGCGCTGCTGATGCATAGGCGTAGGCCTGGGTTATCGCCGTCATCGCGCATTTGCGTAATGATATTTTCGCTAATGCCTTGCTGCTTGTTACAAGCGCAGGTGTTGCAAATGCCGCGACGGCAGCCTGAGGCCAACGTTATGCCTTGTGCTTCTAGGGCGGGTAATAAGGCTGCTCCTGAAGCGACTTGAACGACTTTGCCGCTACGAGCCAGCGTGATATTGACCATTTTCGTGGCATCACTGACAGTCATTGGCAGAGAAAAGGCTTCGCTTTGCAGGCGTAATGATTGCGCGCTGGCGAGGGCAGTGGCTGTGGCAATAAAGCCAGCTGGGCCGCAGGCCATGATTTCGGTGCCGGCTAAGCAGTTGGTCAAATGTGAGGCGTTTAAGCGCTCGCTGATTTCCGTGCTATGCAGGGTGAAATGAAATTTAGGCTCGCGCGCTTGCAGTGCTAATAGTTCCTCTAGGTGGCAGGCATCTTCAGGTGTTTTTACCCAATACTGCAGACTGGTGTCGCGCTCAATCGGCATGTTTTGCAGAAGGCTTAAAAATGGCGTGATGCCACTGCCAGCAGCGAGCATCATCACGTCTGCGTTGTTTTCAGGCAGCACTAAATCACCATAGGCCTCGCTCAATTTTACCCAGTCACCAATGCTGGCGGCATCATGCGCCCATTGACTAAAGCGACCATTAGTTACGCGCTGTACGGTAATTTGAAAGGAGCCGCTTGTTGTGCCTGCCACCAAGCGAGGGCTATAGCTGCGCGCAACCCAAGCGCCATTTACGCGTGCTGAAATGGTGATGTGTTGGCCTGCACGAAAGCCAGTAAAGGCACGATTCGGCTCAATAGTCAGCGTGATTGCTCGTGCCGATGCCGGTGTAATGGCGATCAAGCGCCCACGAGGCTCGGCACTTTTCATTGGCGCTAAATGATCTTGCCAAAATGCGGCAACATCGCTGGGTAGAACAGCGTGCGTGAGTGCGCGGATAATTTGTTGAGCGGCCATCTGTGAGCCCTCGAGTAGTCTTAGAATGCAGGTATTATACAAGTGTATAGACGATTGTCTATCTTTGTGTATATACATTTGTGATTTGTCGCTTAGCGACTACACTAAGCGCTTGAAAGTAAGCATGAAAAATATGTCAGCTAGGTGACATCACAGGATGAACGATATGAATGCTGAGGAATTAGCGACTACTGTGCGAAAAGGTAGCATTAGCCAAGATGACTTAATTCAGGCGGCAATGTCCTTGATCGGCCCCACTCGCAGCATGGCGACCTTGAGCTTGCGTGAAGTGGCGCGTACAGCGGGTATTGCACCGAATAGTTTTTATCGGCATTTTCGCGATGTCGATGAGCTCGGCATTGCCTTGATAGCACTGGCCGGCAGTAGCTTGCGCCACGTCTTTAGTGAAGCGCGCCAACGCATTAGTGCGGGTAGTAGCGTGGTGCAAACATCATTAAAAGTGTTTTACGAGCAGCTAAATGCCAAAGAGCGCTATTTGGAGCTCTTACTCTGTGAAGGTCGTGTTGGCTCCTTGGCGTATCAGGCTGAAGTTGATAGACAGCTACAGTTCTTTGAGCATGAATTAACCAGTGATTTGATTCGCCTAGAAGCACTAAATGCTAATAAGTTGCATGAGCCAACTATTGTAGCGAAAGCGATAACGCGCTTGGTATTTAGCATAGGTGCTCAGGCCGTAGGCAAGTCGTCTGAGCAGCAGCAGGAGTTGCGCGAGCAAACTGCGACCATGGTGTATATGATTTTGGCTGGCGCGCGTGCGTTGGCGCTTCCAACCGAACCTACGGCTTAAGGAAAAATGTATTCATGGCTGAAAATTTCGCGCAAATCTTAGTTCTGCTGTCGGTGTCGGTAAGCGTCATTGTTCTATTTCAGCGCCTTCATATACCCACCAGCCTTGGCTACTTGCTGGTGGGTATTATTCTTAGCCCGCACACCATTGGCCCTGCGTTGGATGTGCCTGAAATTAAAGGGCTTGCAGAGTTTGGTGTGGTGTTCTTGCTGTTCACCATTGGTCTTAACTACTCCTTGCCTCAGTTACATGCTCTGCGTGGCCAAGTATTGGGCTTAGGCACTGCGCAAGTGGCGCTAGGCACTATAGCGGTAATGGGCCTAGCCATGTTGGCAGGGATGCCTACAGCAGCTGCCTTTGTTATTGGCGCTGTGTTTGCACAATCATCGAGCACGATTATTGGCAGTCAGCTTACCGAGCAGGCCGAGCAAAACACGCCGTATGGCCGCTTGGGCTTAGCGGTGTCCGTTTTCCAAGATGTGACTGCAGTACCATTTTTGGTGATCATTCCGGTATTAGGTATGGCCGTCTCGGCCGACGCATTGGCCGGTATTTTGGGTCTGGCGATGGCGAAGGCAGCCCTAGCTTTTGCGTTGGTATTTTTTGTTGGTAAATGGCTGTTTCGACCGCTCTTTCACATTGTTACCAAGCAGCAGTCGCTTGAGGCGCTTACGCTGGCAGTTTTGCTAGTGGTATTACTGGCCGCATGGTCGACCAATCAACTGGGCTTGTCGCTGGCCTTCGGTGCTTTCTTGGCGGGCATGATGCTGGGTGAGACTGAGTTTCGCCATCAGGTTGAATCGAGTATTCGTCCATTCCGCGACGTATTATTAGGTTTATTTTTTATCGGCGTGGGGATGCTGCTGAACCCATCAACCTTGCCCGATATTTGGTTGTATTCATTGCTTGGCATGGTGGTGTTGTTGCTGAGTAAGATTGTTATTGTGCTTTCTGTCGTGCGTCGTAGCGGAGTCGACTGGGAGTCGTCATTACGCACGGCATTGATCGTGTCCGTTGGCGGCGAGTTTGGTTTAGCGCTTTTAGCATTGGCTTTAGGCGCCCAAGTTCTGGATATTCGACTTGGCCAGATTATTCTTACCTCGGTGCTGTTTTCTATGGTCGCCGGTGCTATGTTGATTCGCTTTAATGGTCCGATAGCGCGCTTTTTTACCTCTCGTAGCAAGGCTGTGAAAGGTGATGCGGCTGCGATCGATATGCCGGCACAGACGGTGTTGATAGGCGGTTATGGCCGCGTTGGTCATACCTTGGCAGTGCTTTTTCAAACAAGTGGCATTCCTTATGTGGCGTTCGATAGCGACCCAAAACGAGTTGAACAAGGTCGAGTAGATGGCCATCATGTGTTTTATGGCGA
>CAXIBK010000041.1:0-13553 GCA_964022225.1 uncultured Paraperlucidibaca sp. | reverse complement strand
TTGACCAAAACCGTGCATGGCGTAGCAGCGCGCTTCAATGGCAATACGCTCTTTTCCCCAACCAGCTTAAAACATCGAGTTCATCCTTTCAGTGTTTGCCATTGCGCAATAACTTTGTTGCCGCGCACAGCGATTAAGTCGCCAAATTGCAGCAATACTGCTTCAGTTTGCTGAGGTCGGAGAAATACTAAGTCATCCACTTTTACGCCGGCGTGCGGCGAGATATTCATCAGCTCTTGGTTAGAGCTGCGGCCATATAGGCCATTGAGTTGCAGGCCTTGCGGCGATTCAGGATCAGCTAGCCATTGGCCGCCATAGAGAAATAAGCTTTCGCGTTGGTTCGCATCCCAAGCGGAAAATAGTTGCGATGCGCGGCCTAAGCCCGGTAGTTGCACCGGCCCTGTGGTTTTCAGCACGGGCGTGGAAATAAACACGGCGGCCTGATGCTCAGCTAGCGTAGCTATGTCGTAATGCGATGGCTTCAGCAAGCCGGTACCAATGGCCAATTCGGTGCTCAAGCGCTCGCCTAAATGCAGCGTGTAAGTTGGGCTGCCGGCGGTGTTTAGCGTGAGATCATCGCGCCATAAGTTGGGAAATTTGCGCTTCACAAGATCTACATGTGACTGGTAAATCGCCATGACTTTATCGAGCTGTTGCTCAGGGCTACCAAGCACAGCTGGCAGCATCACCACAAAAGGGTCGTAGCCCATAAAGCCCGAAAAGCGCAGTTGCTCAGGGTGTGCGCTGATAATCGCGAGCATTTCCGACATCATTTCTGTACTAGTAACGCCGCCACGATGCAGGCCGACATCGAGCTCAATATTGATGTTCATGCGCAGGCCTAAGCCTACGGCAAGTTCTTGATATTGCTTTAGTCGCTCGGGTGTATCTATTAGCCATTGCAGCTGTTGCTCGGCCTTAAATGGCCCACGCACGGCGGCGTAAAATTCAGCTGCCGCCGCAACTGGCATCGGCTTGCCGAGCAATATGTCGGCGTCGGGCATGTTTTGCGTGTCGGCAATTAGAAATGGCAGATGAAAGCTCATCAAACGCTTGCTGCCACTGCGCTCGCGGATATAGCTCAATAGCTCGGGCGAGGGCAGCGATTTTTCCACAATGCGCAGCTGCTTGCCGGCCTTGGCCAAAGCGCGCGTGCTGACATCGATATTATGATCGAGGCGGTCAAGGTCAATCACCGCGCAAGGCCGCATCAACCCCGCTTGCCGCAAGGTATCTTGTAGGCTGGCGAAATAGACGCTGTGTGGGCGGCTATTATCCGATGGGCGTAATGCCCAGGTGCCGCCAATGGCCAAGGCGCCAGCACCTAGCAGCAGATTACGCCGTTTCATGTCAGCAATACCGAGCGAAGATGTTCATTGAGCATGCGGCCTTGCGGATCAAGCTGCTTGAGTAGGCGCTGAAAGTCATCCCAACGTGGGTAGAGTTCGGCTAGTTGGCGGGCCTTCAAGCTGTGTAGCTTTCCCCAATGTGGGCGCCCGCCATACTTCCAGAAAATCGGTTCGACTAGCTCAAATAGCGGGCGGTGATCAGTAGACACATGCTGATGGACAGAGATGGCAGCACTGTCGCGTTGATAAAATGGCGAGAGCCAAACATCGTCGGCGGCGACCAAGCGGTATTCGACAGGAAATAATGTACGCAGGCCTGAGCGACGCACAGTAGCGAGGATTTCCTGCAAACATTCTGGCCCTTGCTCGACCGGTATTTCATATTCCATTTCGTTAAAACGAGAATCACGATCGCTGGGGAAAATACGATACGCCCGTCCCGAGCGCCGTACCTCGGAGTGAAGCGCGAGCAGCATGGATTGCATCGGGCCATCCATGCCAGGAATGCCGTGAGCAATACGCGAGCTTAGGTCGAGTACGCTGCTGACGGGCAGGTCAAATAATGGCGGCTCGGTATCCGGCGCAGTAGTCTCATTGAGCAGTTTAACGATGGCCTGATCACCTTCGAAAAACACCCAAAACTCGGCATGACGATTGTTTTTTGCGTAGTCGTCAATCTTGTTCAAAACCGCCTCGACAGGCTCAATAAACTCGTGTTCTTGCAGATGATATGCCGCTTGGTTTTGCATAGTGAGCTGCGTCACAACACCCAAAACCCCTAATGATGTCGATGCAGCTTTAAGTAAGTCAGGCTGGTTCTGCGCATTAGCTTCTAGTATTTCGCCCGATGGTGTAACGAGGCGAACGCCGCGCACTTGCGCTGAAAATGAGCCAAGGCGGCTGCCGGTGCCATGAGTACTAGTGCCGCAAGCGCCAGCGAGTGATTGCACATCGACATCGCCTTGATTGCAGAAGCTTTGGCCACGCGCCCACAGCGGTTCGCCTAGGTCATGTAAGCGTGAACCGGCCCATATGGTTGCTTGCTGTGTAGCAGCGTCGTGGCTGATAACACCGCTCAATTCATCGATAGAAATGAGCGTGTCGTTGGTTTTGCAAAGCGCACTAAACGAATGCCCAGCGCCAGTAATGCGCAGTGGGCCGAAGCTTTTATTGAGGCCGACGATAAGCTCCGCTTCGCTGGTGGGCTTGAGCCATGCCGAGGGCTTTGATTTTTGAAAGCCGGACCAGTTTTGCCATGAGCCATTTTTTGCCGGTGCGGTACAGGCACTGAGCAAGCCCATGGGCAATAGTGAAGCTGCGCCTACGGCTGCGCCAGCTCCGATGAGGCGACGACGAGTCATATTGGGGTTCATGGGCATAGCTCAACCAGTTAGCCAAATCTGAATGAGTTGATACTAGGGGGCGATGTTGCTTAGCAACAGGTCATTACGCACTAGCAATAGGACTTTTAAGGCCAATATTACGCATATTGGCTATTTCGAGTAACTACTTGGGCTTTCACCAGTCCAGCGTTTGAATGCTCGGCGAAAGGCGCGTGCATCGCTATAGCCGGCCTCAGAAGCAACTGTATCAATGGCTACGTTAGGCTGACCAAGCAGGCTGAGCGCCCGTGTTTTTCTGACCTGATCAAGCAAGGACTCAAAGCTAAGGTCCGACTCACTCAAGCGTCTACGCAAGGTACGGATGCTGAGGTTTAGCTGTGCGGAGACATCTGCGATGGTCACGCCTTGGCGTAGGCTATGGGCAATGCTGCGCTCAACAGAAAGTGCTAAATCATGACTATTCATTGGCTGACTTGCGGCTTCGGCGAGCATTTCTAAGGCTTGTTTTAGCGCCAATGGTTCATGGCTAGGCAGAGGTGTTGCCAACCAAGTTTTATTTATCACGAGACGATTGCCGCTACTGCCAAAGGTGATTGGCGCGTTGAATAGCTGCTCATAGGCCGCTGCGTAATGCGGCGCTGGATAGGCAAAGCTCAACGCTTCCGGCTTAAAGTCATTGCCAATGAGCAAGCGCACATACTTTAAGCTGCTGGCAAAAAGCTCCTCAACGGCAAAGGCTTGGATGTCTAAATCAGGGAAGCGCAGCGTGGCCGATAACCACAGCGTATCGGTTGATTCGCCGATGTCGACATGCAGCAGGCTACCAGCCAGCGCTTGGTATTGCATGGCGAGCGTGATGGCCGCGCCCAGCGTTGGGCAGAGCGACATGGCATAGCCAACCAGGCCCAATGAGCCCAGCACATTGCTATCGCCAACGTGCAGCCCTACACCAGCTGGGAGCTCAGCCTCAGCCCTCCGCACTAGACGGCTAACTTGTCGGTAAGACAGGCGCAGCGCGGGCTCATTAAGGTCTTCAGGTAGCAGGCCAATGCCGTGGCAAAGCCTTGCGCAGTCCGCACCTTCTTGTCCTGCTACCTGAATTAATGTGCGTGGCAAAAACGGTGGAAACTGCGCAATTTGCTGGCGTTGGTTGCTGCTTGTCATGCCCGAATGAACGCCTGCTTATTTCAGCTGAGCCGAGCTTTTGCCCAGCACGCGGCGCGCAATAATCAGCTGCTGGATTTGCTGTGTGCCTTCGAAAATGTCGAGGATTTTTGAGTCGCGCGACCACTTTTCCAGCAGCTCATCTTCGCCATAGCCTAGCGAGGCGGCGAGCTCTACGCATTTCAGCGTGACCTCATTGGCCACTCGGCCCGCTTTGGCTTTGCAAATTGAGGCATCCTTTGAGTTCGGCATTTTATTATCAGCCATCCAAGCTGCTTTTAGCGTGAGCAGGCGTGCCGCTTCCCATTCGGCTTCTAGGCGATAGAGAGTAGCTTCGGCATGTGAGGTATTGAGTGGTGGTGTGCCGTAGTTGGGGTCGATGTGGTTGGCGAGTAATTCTTTCATGCGCTCAATGGAAGCGGCGGCGACACCAACGGCCATGGCAGCAACCAAGGGGCGGGTGTTATCGAAGGTTTCCATGACGCCGGCAAAGCCTTTTTTCAGGTCAATTTCTGGCGTGCCGAGTAGGTTGGCAGCAGGCACTCGACAGTTGCTGAAGTTGATCGCGGCAGTATCGGAGGCTTTGATGCCGAGCTTGTGTTCGAGGCGAGTGATTTCCATGCCTGGTGTGCCGTGTTCGACTACGAAGGATTTAATTGCGGCTTTGCCTAGCGATTTATCTAGCGTGGCCCAAACCACCACGCACTCGGCGCGCTGACCGGCAGTGACAAAAATCTTCTCGCCATTGAGGATGTAATCGTCGCCATCTTTGATTGCGGTGGTGCGAACTGCAGCGGAATCGGAGCCGCAGCCGGGCTCGGTAATGGCCATCGCGGCCCATTTGCCTTTGAAGCGCGCGAGCTGCTCGTCGTTGGCAACTGCTGCAATGGCGGCGTTACCTAAGCCTTGACGTGGAATTGATAGCAGCAAGCCCGTGTCGCCACGGCATAGTTCCATAGTGCCAAGCGCGACGGATAAGTTGCCACCATTGCGAATGCCGGTATTGCCATCGGCGCTTGGGCGTTTGCTGGCGCTGGTGGCGCCGGCGGCTTCATCTGAGCCTTCGTTCATGCCATCGAGTAAGGAGGCGAGCATGTCTAGCTCTTTCGGATAGGCATGTTCGGCACGGTCATATTTGCGTGAAATAGGGCGGTAGAAATTGTCCGCGACTTGCTTGGCTTGCTCGATGAGCATGGCAAATTTTTTCGGTGTTTCTAAGTTCATGATGCTGCTCCAGCGCGTGAGCGTTTAAGTAGCTCGATGCGCGCAAATAGTTGCTTCTAAAATAGCCGCTGGTGAGGGCGGTGGTTTAGGTCGACATAAAACGACGATTTATAAATGTAAGCCGCCATGAGCAATGGCAACGGCGCGCAAGTCACGATACCAACGCTCGACTGGATGCTCTTTGGTGAAGCCGTGGCCACCGAGTAGCTGCACGCCATTGGTGCCGATTTGCATGGCTTTTTCTGCGCACAACAGACGCGCCAAATAGATTTCGCGATGGAAGGGTTTGCCAGCTTCGGCGAGAGAGCCTGCACGCCAGGTCATGATGCGCATGGCTTCGACTTCGATGGCCATGTCCGAGACCATAAATGCCACGCCTTGGCGATGTGAAATAGGCTCACCAAAGGCTTCGCGCTCATTCACATATGGCACAACATAATCGAGCACGGCCTGCGCCGTCCCAGTGGCCAAGGCGCACCACGCCAAATAACCAAAGTCGATAAAGGCCTGATAATCCAGCTCGCCTTCGCCCAGTAAAGCTTCGACTGGTAGCAGCACATTATCGAGTTGCAGCTTCACGGTTTCTGCTGCTCTCATGCCCATTGCCGGGTCTTCTTGAAAGCGCAGGCCTTCTGTACCAGCGGGCACGATGAACACTTGCGGTTGGCCATCAAGTTCGGCAGCAATAAGCAATAGTTCGGCGTTGGCGCCACCAATTACTAAGGATTTTTCGCCATTAAGCACAAAACCAGATTTATCGTGCCGAGCTTTGGTGCTTAGGCGCGATGGGTCAAATAAGACCGTGGGCTCAGTCACTGCAATGGTCGCCAGCGGTGGTGTGTCTTCAGCAAACGCTGGTAAATAAGTCGCCTGTTGGCGTTCGCTGCCCCAGCGCGTTAAGGCGTTGGCAACAGACATGGGCGCAAGTAATGCAGCTGCCAAAGAGAAGTCGCCATGCGCTAAATCTTCAGTCGCGAGTAGCTGCGTGACTACCGAGGACTCGCTGGCAACGCCGCCAAGCGCTTCGGGCACGGCATAGAGTGCAAGGCCAAGTTCTTGGGCTTGAAGGCGCAATGCTTCGGGGCAGCGTGCGGCGGCATCGGCATCATGCGCTTGTGGGCGAACGGTGTCGGTGGCAAAGCGCTGCAATGAGTCGCGCATCATTTGTTGCTCATCGTTGAGCGACAAATCAAAAAGTCCGTTATTGCTGCTATGGCTTAGGCGCTGCTTGCCTTTACTTGCGCTAGGTTTGAATAGGCGTGCGCTGGCGCTGGCCAGCTGAAAGCCGGCTTTACTGCTGCGGTAGAGTAGTTTTTCAACCGGCTTGCGTAGCTTTAAGGTGTCGGCAATTGATGATTGGGCGAAACGGCTGAGGACTGAAAGGCCAAGGCCTTGGATATCTCCGGCGTTCATACGAGCTCCTGTGTGCATGAGCGTGACGAGTGGCCACGGGGTCAGCTCCGATCATGCACAGAAAAGTCGACGCCGTGTTGACCTAGATGACTGAACGGTCTGTCATTTTCGACCTAGGCGCGCAGTGTATTGATTGAACGAGGGCGTAATTGAGGCGTTAGCTTTTGACCGGCGGCCTCAAGTCATCGATGTGTAATGGAAATTCGCCGCGCTGGCGGTCTTCGAAGTAGTAACGCAGAGTGCGCTTGACCGATGGGAACGCTAGCTCATCCCAAGGAATATCGGCCTCATCGAAGAGTTGGCACTCCAGTGACTCCACGCCAATACCAAACTTGCCATCGACCAAATGCGCGCGGTGCAGCATATAGACTTGGTTGATGTAGGGGATGTTAAAAACAGTGTAGAGCGTGAGCTCGCGCACCTTGGCTTCGGCTTCTTCCCACGTTTCGCGGGCAGCGCCTTCAGCAATGGTTTCGCCATTTTCCATAAAGCCGGCTGGTAGTGTCCAAAAGCCGTAACGCGGCTCGATGGCGCGGCGGCATAACAGCACTTTATCGCCCCAAACTGGTAAGCAGCCGGCGATGATATTGGGGTTTTGATAATGCACGATATTGCAGCTGTCGCAGATATAGCGCGGTCGCGAATCACCTTCGGGAATGCGTTGTGTTACCTGGCTGCCACAATTACTGCAAAATTTCATAACGAAAGCTCCCGTAAACGCGTTCCAGTATACCTGAGGGTGTGTATGATTCAGGCATGACTACGCACTCACGCATTGAAACGCTTAAGCAAAATCTCTCACCATTTGATTCCACCGTGCGTGCTGATGCGGCGGTGCTTATTGGCCTGAGTAATGAGCCTGAGCCAACTATCTTATTGACTCAGCGCGCTATGCACATGAACTCTCACGCCGGCGAGGTGGCATTCCCCGGCGGTAAACGCGATGCAGACGACTTGCATCTTGTGGTCACAGCGTTACGTGAAAGCGAAGAGGAGGTGGCGTTGCCACCATCCAACGTTGAAATCATTGGTGCTCTGAAGCCCGCGCGTGCCAAAAGCGGTATTTTGGTGATGCCAATCATTGGCGTGATTCACGATGCGCCTGAGTTACACGGTAATCCAGAAGAGATCGATAGCGTGTTTCGCGTGCCATTACAGTACTTTTTCGACATCAAGGCCGAGCGCACTCACCGCATTAATTTTCGCGGCCTTGACCTCGTGGTGCCGTGCTTTCGTTTTGATGGCTACATCATTTGGGGCTTAACGGCCTATATGCTGGTGGAGTTTATGCGGGAAGGCTTTGGCCATCATATTGACTACCCTTGGCCACCGGTTTTGCCCGGCGTATTGGTGCCAAAGCGCAGCGAAAGCTAAGTCTTAGCACTCTTAAGGAGACGAATATGAAGTATCAACTAGGCGATCGCCGTGTTGAGGCCGATGGTGAGCATTGGGTGGCCGATAACGCCACAGTGATTGGTTCGGTGCGCTTGTGTGAGCGCAGCAGTGTCTGGTTTAACGCGGTGCTGCGCGGCGATTGTGACCAAATCACCATCGGCGAAAACTCCAATATTCAGGATGGTGCCGTGCTGCATACCGATTATGGATTTCCGCTGACAGTCGGTAGCAATGTCACTGTTGGCCACCAAGCCATGCTGCATGGCTGCACGATTGGCGATGGCTCGTTGGTGGGTATCGGCGCGGTGATTTTAAATGGCGCCAAAATAGGCAAGGGCTGTGTTATTGGTGCCAATGCCTTGATTGGCGAGGGCAAAGAGATTCCCGATTTTTCGCTAGTGGTGGGTTCGCCAGGCCGAGTGATTCGTGAGGTGCCCGAGGCGCAGCGACAAATGTTGTTGCTCAGTGCCCAGCATTATGTCGAAAATGCCCGCCGTTTTCGCGATGAGCTAAAACCACAAGATTAAGTGGCCTTGCCCCGTTAGGAGTTATCGATGTCTGCACGCCAACCCATTAGCCTGGGCACACCATTTTCCGCGAGCGCTACTCGTGTCATGTTGTTGGGAGCGGGCGAGCTGGGCCGTGAAGTCATCATGGCTTTAAAAGGTTTGGGCTGTGAAGTGATAGCTGTTGATCGCTACGCCAATGCGCCGGGCATGCAAGTCGCTGATCGCTCTCATGTTGTGTCTATGCTTGATGGTGCTGCACTGCGACGAATTATTGAGCTAGAAAAACCAGCGCTGATCGTGCCTGAAATTGAAGCTATTGCGACTGATGAGCTAGTTGCGCTGAAGCAGGAAGGCTGGTGCGTGGTACCTACAGCTCGAGCGGCTCAGCTCACCATGAACCGCGAAGGCATTCGTCGTTTAGCGGCTGAAACACTGAGTTTGGCGACATCTCCCTATGTTTTTGTTGATAACTACATAGACTTTTGCGCGGCTGTCGCGAAAGTCGGTATGCCCTGTGTGGTGAAGCCGATTATGTCGTCTTCCGGCAAAGGCCAAAGCACAGTAAAAACCGAGGCGGATTTACAGCACGCTTGGGATTATGCGCAATCGGGCGGCCGCACTGGTGCCGGGCGAGTCATCGTTGAGGGCTTTATCGACTTCGATTACGAAATCACGCTACTCACCGTGCGTCATGCTGGCGGTACTTCTTTTTGTGCGCCCATTGGGCATTTACAAGAGTCGGGTGATTATCGCGAGTCGTGGCAGCCGCAAGCGATGTCGGCAAAAGCACTGCTTGAAGCGGAGCGCATTGCCGAAGCGGTAGCGAATGATCTTGGCGGCTGGGGTGTGTTTGGCATGGAGTTCTTTGTCAAAGGTGACAAAGTATGGTTCAGCGAAGTTTCGCCGAGACCACACGACACTGGCTTGGTCACATTAATGTCGCAAAACTTATCGGAATTCAGTCTGCATGCGCGGGCAATTTTGGGCTTGCCAATTCCAATCATTCGCCAGCCTAGGCCAACGGCATCGTGTGTTTTGTTGGTCAATGGTGACTCGCGGCAAGTGCGCTTTGATGGCGTTGCTGAGGCATTAGCCGAGCCAGATACAGACCTTCGATTATTTGCTAAACCGGAAGTGGTGGGGCAGCGTCGATTGGGTGTGGCATTGGCGCAAGGTGATAGCGTTGATCAGGCACGAGCTAAGGCACGCGCCGTCATTGCAAAAATCAACGTGGTGCTATGACGGGCGACCGGGCTTAGCTCGCCGCCTGCCAAATGCTGGCGCGGCGTATCAAATGGCCGCGTAATTCGTGCACTTCAATAAAGTAATCGGCAATACGCAAGCACACTGGCGCATCGGGAATGGCCTCTAGGCGATCAAGCAAGAGGCCATTGAGTGTGCGCGGCCCTTCCACGGGCAATGACCAGCCCAAGGTGCGATTAATTGCCCGCAAACTCGCCGCGCCATCGATTAAGCGAGCGCCGTCACTGGTCGCATGCATATCCGTATGGCGATCGGCTGTGGTGGTCGTGAACTCGCCAACGAGCTCTTCCAATATCGCCTCAAGCGTGACGAGCCCCTGCACATCACCATACTCATCGACGACGATGCCTAAGCGCCGCCGATGCTTTTGAAATTCGAGAAGCTGAGCTGGTAATGGTGTGCGCTCGGGCAGAAAGTAGGCGCTGCGCACAGACTGCATGAGTGCGGTTTTATTAAACCCTTGCTGGCCTAAAAAGCGTGTGGTGTTACGCACATGCAAAATGCCTACAGTGTTATTTAAGTCGCCATGAAATACCGGTAAACGCGTGTGCACGGTCTGCTTCAAAACTTGCAAAATATCTTCATCGCTGGCGTCGAGATCGATGCCGGTGACGGCTTGGCGCGGAATCATGATGTCATTGACCGTGCTACGGTCAAGATCCAGCAGGCCTTGAAGTAGGCGCTGATGCAGTGGTGGCAGCAGTAAGCGCCCAACTAGCTTATTTAAACCCAAACGTGCGGATGGCCGTTTGCCGATGTATTTCGCCAGCCAAGATAGCCAGTGTTTATGGCTACGCAAGCCGACGATGACCAATAAGGCCATCAACACACCAATCAAGGCTAAGACTTGCCACAAAGTCATGATTTAGGAAGCCGCGGGCATGAGCAGCAGTTCGAGGACAAATTTGCTGCCCACGAAGCCAACCAGCAATAAGCCAAAACCGATGAGGGTAAAGCGCACAGCCGTGCGTCCGCGCCAGCCGCGCCAATAGCGTCCAGCGAGTAAGCAGGCAAACACGACCCAGGCCATTAAGGTGAATACGGTTTTGTGCACGACGTGTTGCGCGAACAGGTCATCGAGGACAAAAAAGCCAGTGCCGATGGCTAAGCAGAGCAGTACAAAACCGGCGGCGATAAGCTCAAAGAGCATGCTTTCCATGGTTTGTAAGGCCGGTAAAGCCATTAATAAGCCGCGCTTATGGCGGCGTAGCGCGCGATCTTGCCAGTGCAACAAAAGCGCTTGCAGGGCGGCGATGCTGAGCAGGCTATAGGCCAGTAGCGACAGTAAAATATGGCCTTCGATGGCTGGTGTTAGTGCTAAGGCCATGCTTTGTGGGTCATGACCGACTACGCCTAAGCTGAGTTCGAAGGCAGCTAGCGGCATGGCCACTAGGTAAATGCCTTGTACTGGGCGGTAGACGTTAACCAGCAGGGCTAGTAGTGCCAGCAACCAGCCGTGCATCATCGCGATATTGAAGAGGCCGAAGCGCAGGCCATTGGGAATAATGATGGCTTCGTGCATGACGACTATATGCAGCACAAGCGCGATGCTGATGATGGCTAATAGCGGCCCACGAGCTGGCACGCGGCGTTGCGCAACCGCGCGAGCGACACGGCCAGCGGCAGCGAGATATAAAACAATGGCCACAAGGGCAAGCAGTGCGGGTAGGGCATCCATGACTAACGGCGACCAAACAAACGATGAATGGAGTGTGGCATAAGCCAGAGTCCGTGCGCCAGCCGCGTGAGCAGCCTATAATCGCCGACATTAGCGAAACAGACGCCACAGGATAGACCATGTTTGACAACCTTACCGACCGCCTGAGTCAGAGTCTGCGCGCCATTAGCGGTAGTGCGCGCTTAAACGAAGACAATATTAAAGACACGCTGCGCGAAGTCCGCATGGCGCTACTGGAGGCCGATGTTGCGCTGCCAGTGGTAAAAGATTTCGTTGAGCGCATTAAAGCTTCGGCACTCGGCCAAGAGGTGCTGACGCAGCTTCAGCCTGGCCAGGCCTTCGTTAAGATTGTTCACGAAGAGTTAGTGGCCACGCTAGGTGAGGCCAACACCGGCTTAAACCTAAACTGTGCGCCGCCGGCGATCATTCTCATGGCAGGTCTTCAGGGGGCGGGTAAAACCACCACCGTGGCTAAGCTTGCGCGCTATTTAAAGCAGCAGAAAAAAACCGTGATGGTGGTCTCAGCCGATATTTATCGCCCAGCCGCTATTGCTCAGCTAGAAACGCTCGCGCGTGATGTCGATGTGCTGTTTCACCCATCCAATATCAATCAAGATCCGGTGGCGATCGCCCAAGGTGCTATCGAGTCTGCCAAGCGCCAATTTGCCGATGTGCTATTGGTCGATACCGCCGGCCGACTCGCCATCGATGAGGCCATGATGGCGGAAATCCGTCGCCTGCACGCCGCCATCAAGCCCATTGAGACGCTGTTTGTTGTCGATGCCATGACCGGTCAAGATGCCGCCAATACCGCAAAAGCCTTTAACGACGCGCTGCCATTGACCGGTGTGGTGCTAGCCAAGGCCGACGGCGATGCGCGTGGCGGTGCGGCACTGTCAGTGCGCGCCATCACTGGTAAGCCAATTCGCTTTATGGGCATGGGCGAGAAAACCGATGCGCTTGAGCTATTCCATCCAGACCGTGTTGCCCAACGTATTTTGGGCATGGGCGATGTGCTCTCACTGGTCGAAGAAGTCGAGCGCAAGATTGACAAGGATAAGGCCGAGAAGCTTGCGAAAAAGCTGCAGAAAAGTAAAGGTTTTGACCTGCAAGATATGCTCGAGCAGTTTCAGCAAATGCGCAATCTCGGTGGCATGGGCGGTCTGCTCGATAAATTACCGGGCATGAATGCCGCTGCTGTGCAGCAGGCGATGGCCGGTGGTGCGCCCGAGAAGCAGATGAAGCAGATGGAGGCGATTATTCAGTCGATGACCGCCGGTGAGCGTCGCAAGCCTGACGTCATTAATGGCTCGCGCAAACGCCGCATTGCTAATGGTTCGGGCACCACCATCCAAGAAGTTAATCGTGTGCTCAAGCAGCACACGCAGATGGCAAAGATGATGAAAAAATTCTCTAACCCTAGCGGCATGATGAAGATGCTCAAGGGCATGCAGGGCAAATTACCACCGGGCATGATGGACGATATGCCTGGCATGGGCGGTGGTGCTGGCGGCGCAAAAGGCGCCTTGCCGCCTGGCTTCCCCGGCGGTGGGTTGCCTGGCTTAGGTGGCCCCGGCTTGCCCTTTAAGAAGCGCTCTTAATGCGTACGAAGTCAGCAGAATTAAGCGGCTGGGGTCGCTATCCACAGGTCGATGCCAGCTTGGCGCGTCCAGAGCAATACCGTGAACTCGCGGCATGGGCTAAGCAAGCATCTCTAGCGCGCGGCATGGGTCGTGCCTATGGCGACGCCGCGATTAGCGCAAACGGCACTACGGTGCTAACCGAGCGCCTTGACCGACTTCTCAGTTTCGACGCCGATACCGGCGTTTTGCGTGCGGAAGCGGGCGCCACCCTCGATACCATTTTGCGTGCGGTCATGGCTAAAGGCTGGTTTCTGCCAGTCACACCAGGCACGCGCTACATCACTTTAGGCGGTGCTATTGCTGCCGATGTGCACGGCAAAAATCATCACCACGTCGGCAGCTTTGGCCGTTTCGTGCGCTCATTTGAGTTGTTCACAGCAGCAGGTGCGATTACTTGTTCATCCAGCCAAAATGTGCCCGCGTATCAAGCCACATTAGGTGGCATGGGCATGACCGGTCTCATTGGCGAAGTCGAATTGCAGCTCAAGCGCATCCCATCGAGCAATATGCTGGTGCAGCATGTGCCGGCGGCAAACTTGCGCGAATCATTAGCATTGATGAGTTCGGCTGAG
>CAXIBK010000040.1:0-13575 GCA_964022225.1 uncultured Paraperlucidibaca sp. | reverse complement strand
GCACTCAATACGCAGGTAACGCTGAGCAAAACCCAGGTGGCATCACTTGATTTTGATATTAGTAATTCGACCACGCAGTAGGCTGAGTTTGCTGCCTACTGCATTGCCTTCGCGTGAAAAGACTGAGCACTAGTGCCCTAAATACGCCGCCCGCACACGTGGGTCGGCAGCCAGCGCTTTTGCCGCGCCGCTCAGCGTGATAACACCTGACTCCATGACATATGCCCGCTGCGCAATTTCTAGCGCTTGTCGGGCATTTTGCTCAACCAACAGCACCGCTACTCCTTCACCGGCTATCCGCTCAATCAGCCGGAAAATCTGCTCAACCAAAATCGGCGCCAAGCCCATCGATGGCTCATCAAGCAGTAATAATTTCGGCCGGCTCATTAGCGCACGAGCAATCGCTAACATTTGCTGCTCACCACCGGATAGCGTGCCCGCCAACTGCCCACGTCGCTCCGCTAAGCGCGGAAACTGTGCTAATTGCTGCGCTAAATCATGGGCTATTTGCGCGCGATCATTGCGGCAATAAGCGCCCATTTTTAAGTTTTCCAGCACCGTGAGCTTGGCAAAAATACCACGTCCTTCTGGCACCAATGCTAGGCCGCGCCCTACTCGCTCATGCGCCGGCAAACGGCTTAAGTCGACGCCGTCATACGTCAGTGTGCCGCCCGCTTTTAGCAGACCACCAAGTGCACCCATGGTCGATGTTTTACCCGCGCCATTGGCCCCAATAAGAGAGACCAGTTCGCCAGCCTGCACATCCAGGCTTATGCCACGCACGGCTTCGATGCCGCCATAATGCACGGTGAGGTCGCGCACACTGAGTAAGCTCATGCCTCACCTCCTAAATACGCCGCGATCACGCGTGGATCTTGACGGATTGCCGCTGGCTCGCCTTCGGCTATCAGCTCACCAAAATCGAGCACAGCCAGGCGGTCACATAAGCTCATCATCAGCTTTACGTCGTGCTCAATGAGCAACACCGTGATGCCATCGTTGCGGATGCGGGTGAGCAATACGCGCAGAGCCTCGGTCTCGGTTGGGTTCATGCCGGCAGCAGGTTCATCTAGCGCTAATAGCGACGGCCGAGTGGCCAAGGCGCGAGCAATTTCTAAGCGGCGCTGGTCGCCATAAGACAACTCGTTAGCTAAGCGCGACGCACAGCTGCGCGAAAGACCAACATAGTCGAGCAACTCAAATGCGCGCGCACGAATGCTGGCTTCTTGAGCGCGAGCGCTCGCGGTATTAAACAAGGTAGCAAACAGGCCTATGCCACTGTGGCGATGGCAGCCCACCATGATGTTTTCTAAGGCGCTCATATAACGAAATAGGCGAATATTTTGAAACGTACGCGCTATGCCACGAATGACGATTTCATAAGGCTTTAGTGACAACGGCAAGGTTTGGCCGCGTAATACACGAGCGCCGGTATCGGCGGTGTACATGCCAGTGATGATGTTAAATAGCGTGGTTTTACCGGCACCATTAGGGCCAATCAAGCCGTAAATTGTGCCCTCAGGGATGTTTAAATTAATGCCTTTTAAGGCCTTAACACCACCAAAGCGCTTGCTGATATCGCGCAGTTGCAAAAGCTCAGTCATGCTTCAGCTCCTGCGCGCGGCGGGCTGAAGGCCAGAGCCCACCGGGACGATAAAGCATGACCAAAATCATCGAGAGGCCAAACAGCAACATGCGTAAGTTTTCCGGGTCAACAACTTGATGGCCAAATAGCTGCTGCTGCAATGGGCTAATCACTTCGCGCAAAATTTCTGGCGTAATGGTCAGCAAAAAAGCTCCCAACAGCACACCAGGAATATGTCCCATTCCGCCGAGCACAACCATGCACAGCACCATAATCGATTCCATCAGCGTGAAACTTTCGGGGCTAACAAAGCCCTGAAATGAGGCAAATAACACGCCGCCGACACCACCAAAACTCGCGCCCATGGCGAAGGCCAACAGCTTCATATTGCGCGTATTGATGCCCATGGCCGTCGCCGCCACCTCATCTTCGCGAATAGCTACCCATGCGCGCCCAATGCGGGAGTTTTCTAAGCGGCGGCAAGCCACGACAGCGACAATAACCAGTGCCAGTAACACATAGAAATACAGCTGCGCGCTGACCAAGTTGACCACGCCAAGATTTAATCCTTGATCAAAACTCCAGCCACCAACGCTTAAGGTATCGATGCCGCTAATGCCTTGCGGGCCATTGGTGATGTTTATTGGGCGATCAAGATTATTGATGAATAAGCGTACGATTTCACCAAAGCCCAAGGTGACAATGGCGAGGTAGTCGCCGCGTAGCCGCAACGTTGGTGCGCCGAGTATGGCGCCAACTACCGCTGCGATGGCTGCCGCAATAGGCAAAATAAGCCATGGCGACCAATGCAAATCCCAGTGCGGCGAAGCCAGTAGTGCAAAGACATAAGCACCAACGGCGTAGAAGGCGATGAAGCCCAAATCAAGCAAGCCGGCATAGCCAACAACGATATTTAGCCCTAGCGCCAAAATGGCGTAAAGCAAGCAGTAATCGAGGATGCGCACCCAATATGGCCCGAGCAAAGCGCCCGTCCAAAATGGCGCCGTGAGCAATAGACCTAATAAAAGCCAACGCGCGCGGCCCTGCGCCAAGGCCATGACATTGATCTTCATGGACGATCTGCCGAGCGCTCGCCCAGCAGCCCCGACGGCCTAAACACCAAGACTAAAATCAGCACTAAAAACGCAAACACATCCTGATATTGGCTACCCAAAAAACCACCCGTTAGGTCGCCGATATAGCCCGCACCTAAGCTTTCAATAATGCCCAGCAGTAAGCCACCAACGACCGCACCGGCCAGGTTGCCAATGCCGCCGAGCACGGCAGCGGAGAAGGCTTTTAGGCCAAGCATAAAGCCCATATAGGCATGCGCTTGGCCGTAATTAGCACTGACCATGACGCCTGCAACCGCCGCCAGTATTGAGCCGATAACAAAGGTGCTAGCAACAACACGATCGACGGAGACACCCATCAGGCGAGCAACCGATGGTGATTGCGCGGCAGCGCGCATGGCACGGCCAAGCTTGGTGCGATGCACAAGCAGCAAGAGCGCCCCCATCAACACCGCTGAGAGCAACACGATGACGCCCTGCACTGGCATGAAGGTGGCAGAGCCAAGCTGAATTGGCTCGTTCGGCAAAATCGCAGGAAACGGAATGTATTGGCGACCCCAGATCATCATGGCGACGTTTTGCAGCACGATGGAAACGCCAATGGCAGTGATCAGTGGCGCTAAGCGTGGTGCGCTACGCAGCGGCCGATAAGCAAAGCGCTCAATGCCCATACCCAGTAATGCGCAAACGGGGATCGCCAGTAGCAAGCTGAAGCTAATGAGTAATACTGGCGACAAGGGCAAATGCATGCCGAGTAACCAGCTCAATACGCTAATGGTCACCATGGCGCCTATCATCACCACCTCGCCATGCGCGAAGTTAATCAGCCCCAAAATGCCATACACCAAGGTGTAGCCGAGTGCGATCAATGCATAAATGCTGCCTAAAATTAGGCCGTTGAGTAACTGCTGCTGCAACACATCCATAGCTTATTTCGACTCAATCGTTTTCAGCACATGCCATTGACCGGCCTTGGCGCGGTAAACCGTGATTGAACCTTGTGTAAGGTCGCCATGAGCATCAAAGCGAATGCGCGAGGTCACGCCGTTATAATCCGTTTTGGCCAATTCTTTTTTCACTTTCGCAGGATCGGTAGTGCCGGCACGCTGCATGGCTTGCGCAAGAATCATCATGGCGTCATAGCAGTACGGGGCGTATAGCTGGATTTTTCCGTACTTGGCTTCAAAGCGCTTTTTAAACGCGGGGCCATTAGCAAGAGTCTCTAATGGTCGGCCCGGAAGTGAGGCAACAACGCCCTCAGCGGCGCCAGCAGCAAGTTTCATAAACTCGGCGGTGTGAATGCCATCGCCACCGAGCAGCTGCGTATCTAAGCCTAATGACTGCATCTGTTTGGCCATTGGAGCGCCTTGGCCATCCATGCCACCGAAAAACAGTAAATCCGGCTTCTTGCCTTTAATTTTGGTCAAAATCGCAGTGAAGTCTGAGGCTTTATCGCTGGTGTATTCCCGCACAATGATTTGCGCGCCGGCAGCAACCGCGGCCTTTTCGAACTCATCTGCGAGACCTTGGCCATAGGCAGTGCGATCATCAATGATGGCAATTTTCTTCGCACCCAGCTCCTGTACGGCAAATACGCCTAAAGCTCGCCCCTGCTGAATATCATTGGCCATGACACGAAAGGCGTTATCGAAACCTTGTTGGGTATAACGTGGCGTGGTTGCCGAAGGCGAGATTTCTACGATGCCAGCGCTGTTATAAACACGCGAAGCCGGCATGGTGGTGCCTGAGTTCAAATGGCCAATGACAGCTTTAACGCCATCATCAACAAACTTTTGCGCGACTGTGGTGGCCATACGTGGGTCAGCCTGATCGTCTTGCGAGTCGAGTTGAAAGACCACCGACTCATCGCCAATTTTAAAGCCAGCGGCATTTAAATCATCGATGGCTAAGCGCACGCCATTTTCATTATCTTTACCAAGATGCGCTTGTGTGCCAGTGAGCGGCGCGGCGTGACCGATGACCACGATGCGTTTGCCGTCTTCGGTCATCAATGGCGTGTGTGGCTTTGGGCTACAAGCGACCAATACGGAAGCGGCAGCAATGACGGCGGCGGCAATGCGCGAGGATTTTTTCATCATGATATGTCGGCTCGTTGCACAGGCCAGATGGCCAAAGGCGTGATTATTGCCGCGTTAGGCCTCGCTGAACAGATCATCTGCCACTTGTTATTATGTTGCTGGCAAGACGCGCTGGCACAAGATCGCTAAACTGCGGCGCTTATTGATGTATTTTGTGCCCACAGTGTGCCGCGAAATGGCCACAAAACCAAACCATGCCGACGAGAATCTGATGAACGCAGCCACGCCCTTATCGCCCACACTAGAACTCACCCTCGCCCTCATCCGCGAGCCATCGGTGACGCCATTTGATGCCGACTGCCAAGAGCTAATGATCCGTCGCCTAGAAGCCATCGGCTTTGTGATTGAACGCTTACGTTTTGGTGAGGTCGATAATTTTTGGGCACGTCGTGGCACAGAAGGACCACTATTCGCTTTTGCCGGCCACACCGATGTGGTGCCGCCAGGTCCTAGCGAGCAATGGGCGGTGCCGCCATTCGAGCCGCGCATTGAAGATGGCATGCTGATAGGCCGCGGCGCCGCCGACATGAAAGGCTCACTCGCCGCCATGGTGGTGGCTTGCGAGCGCTTCGTCGCTGCCTATCCCAACCATCAAGGCAGCATCGCGTTTTTGATCACCAGCGATGAAGAAGGTATCGCGATCGATGGTACCGTGCGCGTCGTGGAAACCTTAGAAGCGCGCGGCGAGAAAATCACTTGGTGCTTAGTTGGCGAACCCTCCAGCACCGATCTCATTGGCGATGTCATTAAAAATGGTCGCCGCGGCTCACTCGGCGGCATCCTCACCGTGCATGGCAAGCAAGGCCATGTCGCCTACCCGCATTTGGCCGACAACCCCATTCATCGTGTAGCGCCCGCACTGGCCGAACTGGCCGCTGAAGTTTGGGATGAAGGCAATGACTTTTTCCCTGCCACCAGCTTCCAAATCTCCAATATCAACGCCGGTACTGGCGCTAACAACGTCATTCCTGGCCAAGTCGACGTGGTGTTTAACTTCCGCTTCTCTACCGAACTTACCGAAGCAGTTTTACGCCAGCGCACCGAAGCCATTTTGGATAAGCACGGCTTGCGCTATGAGCTGGCGTGGCGTTTAAGCGGCCAGCCATTTTTGACAGCAGCTGGCGCATTAGTCGATGCCGCGGTTGGTAGCATTCAGCACCACACTGGCCGTACGCCGGCGCTGCTCACCACTGGCGGCACATCGGATGGTCGTTTTATTGCACCCACGGGCGCGCAAGTATTGGAGCTGGGGCCGGTGAATCGCACGATTCACCAGATCAACGAGTGCGTAAAAGCGGCCGACTTAGACACGTTGACCGATCTCTATGAAGGCATTTTGCAGCGCTTATTGACCAACTAGTACTGGCTAAAAGCCATACTTTTGTATGGCTTTTGTCTGATCTAGCTAGTCATCCTGATAAACAGCCGTTAGTCGGCTATATGCAGTGCTGTCCTAGCATTTAGCAAATGGCTCTGCTTAATTTTCCTTGCCGGCTCGGATGGCCACTAACAGGCAAGGAATGCATCATGCAAAACCCATCACTCCCCGATCGTAGTGTTCTACAGTATTACCTCAATGAGGTCCGCAACTACCCTCTGCTCACAGCCGAAGAGGAGCTAAGCCTGTGCTTAGCCGCACAATCGGGCGATGGCTGTGCACGCGACCGCATGATTGTCAGTAATTTGCGCCTAGTACTCCGTATAGCGCGACAACATCAACGCTCTAGCATGGCATTAGAAGACTTAATTGAAGAAGGAAACCTCGGCTTAATACACGCGGTTAGTAAATTTGACGCCAGTCGCGGCTTTCGCTTTTCAACCTATGCCGTGCATTGGATACGCCAATACATCGAACGCGGCATCATGGATCAATCAAGAGTTGTGCGTTTGCCGGTGCACATGGGCAAGCGCCTAAACAAATGCCTAAGAGTTAGCCGAGAATGGCGCCAACGCTATGGGCACGACGCAAGACCGGCTGATATGGCTGATGCCATTGGTCGCAGCGAAAATGAAGTGCGCGAACTTCTGCCTTGGCGCGAGTCATCGACAAGCATGACCACCGTTGAAGATGAAGGCCATCCACTACACCCAAGCTGTGGTGAGCATGAGAACCCAGAGCATCAGTCACTACAAAGCAACTTACTCACCGCTATGCTACGTTTTGTGGCCAGATTAAGCTCGCGCGAACAATACATTATTAACTGCCGCTTTGGCGTTAACAGTCATTGCGAGCAAACACTTGAGCGCATCGCCACAACAATTGGCGTAACGCGTGAACGTGTGCGACAAATTCAGCTTGAGGCACTAGCAAAGCTACGCTTATGGATGCACGAGGAGCACTTAGATAAAGACTGTTTGAATGACTTAGATGGCTGAATTTGCACGCTCTATCCGCTAGAATACCGCGCTAAGCCTCAGTAGCTCAGCTGGATAGAGCAGCCCCCTCCTAAGGGGCAGGTCGGACGTTCGAATCGTCTCTGGGGCACCAATAAACTATTGATTTAATTATCAAAAAAAACAACAGTACCTGCTAAGAGCAGTGATATACGTACAGTGGACGAAAAAGCGTATTTGCAACGCGTAGCGCTTAACCCACGACACCGCCGAGCATTGGCACAAAATGTACCGGCTCAATAGTTTGCTGAGTAATGCCATCAGCCGATTTACACACCAACACCAACGATTGCCCTTGGCCGGCGCCAACGGGTAAAACCATGCGTCCACCAACCGCTAGTAGGTCAACTAGCGCAGGTGGAATGCCAATAGCGGCAGCTGTACCAATAATGCCGTCGTACTCGCCCTCGCCTGGCCAACCTTGCATGCCGTCGGCATGGCGCAAACGCACATTATTTAGGCCTAATGCCTTTAAACGGTCGCGAGCCTTATCTTGCAGCGCTTTGATGCGCTCAATGGAGTGCACACTACCAACGAGTTGCGCCAAAACAGCCGTTTGATAACCCGAGCCAGTGCCAATTTCTAAAACCTTTTGGCATGGACCAGCGGCCAGCAAAATTTCACTCATACGGGCCACGATATATGGCTGCGACAGCGTTTGACTGTGACCGATTGGTAGCGAGGTATCCTCATAAGCTCGATGCGCAAGCGCCTCATCGACAAATACATGACGCGGTGTTTGGCGCATGACATCAAGTACTTGCGCGTCGGTAATGCCCTGCGCAATAAGCCGATTCATTAAGCGATCGCGGGTGCGGGCGGAAGTAAAGCCTGAGCCGTGAATATCAAAGGGCGTACCGGTGCTCATGGTGTTGTTTTTATCTCTTAGCGATGGTGCAAATGTAGCACGCAGCGGACAGATCGACAGGATAAATCAGTTGTCAAAACTGTTTTATCCATGCCGATACTGTGCCCATGGCCGCGCGGTGCGTCATATCAGGATCAAGCGGTGTCACGCTAATGCAGCCCTCCGATACCGCATAAAAATCGGTGCCGGGTGCATTATCGAGCGGATCGCCCAACGCGCCTATCCAATAGACAGTATTATCGCGCGGGTCTTGCAACTTCAAAACATCTTGGCTGCGCGCGCGATGACCTAGGCGAGTGACAGCAAATCCTTTGTGCTCACTGGGCTCGCCACCCGGCACATTGACGTTTAGCAAAGAGCGCGGCGGCAATCCAATATCCTGCCATTTGCTAATGAGCTGTGCAGCGTAAGCAGCAGCGGCTCGGTAATCATCAATGCCGCGAATGTCCATTTTCGGCTTCGCCAATGACACCGCCATAGCTGGATGGCCTAAGAATCGCCCCTCCAATGCGGCCGCAACCGTGCCCGAATAAAGCACATCATCACCAAGATTAGCGCCGGCATTGATGCCTGAAACAATCAAATCTGGCTCAAAATCCAACAAGCCATTAAGCGCAATATGAATACAGTCTGCTGGCGTGCCATTGAGCGAAATAAAGCCATTAGCTAAACGCTGTGGGCGCAGTGGTCTATCCAATGTCAGCGCGCTAGAAAATGCACTGCGCTCAGCATCGGGGGCAACTACTGTAACTTCACCCAAACTGGCGAGTGCCTCGGCCATTGCTTGCAGACCGGGAGCTAATACGCCGTCATCATTACTCAGCAAAAAGCGCATGCGGGCTCTCCTCTAAATCAATACTAGATGCCAATAGCGCCGTGGCGAAGGCACCGCAGGGCAGGCTAAAGCTCAGGCGTAAGCAGTCATCAGCTAGCCATTGCGCCGATAAATCCGGGGCGCACAAGCGTAGGGCTCGGCGCTGATTAGGTAGGCCAATGGCGGCAAGATCATCGATAATTTGTTGCCATGGCGCTAGCGTCTGCGCTTCAAGCGCGGCCACGGCGTCATGCACCACCACCTCACCGGCACCAGGCATAGGGCCGGTAGGGTGAATTAAGCCGGCGCTTAGGCGCTCGGGCCAGCTGGCGTCGTCATCGGTTGGTTGAAAAAAACTGCCGCGACCATCTAGCTGTAAAACATCACCAGCGAGATAAGACGCCCAGCTTTGATTACTCACGCGCGCGGCCAAAACACGATTAAATAGCGCCGAACGCAGAGCTGACAACCAAATGCTTTCGCGCTGATCGCGGCGGCGGCGCTGCCCAGCTCTGCGTTCGGCGAGCAGTCTCAGGCCCTGATCGATATTGCGTCCGCCATGGCCAAAACGCTGGTCGCCAATATAGTTCGGCACGCCATGAGCAGTGATGGTGGCGAGTCGCTCATCTAGCAACTCGCGTGTGGCCGCGCCTATAAAGTTTAGCTGTCGTAAGGTGATGACAAATTGGTTGGCGGCATGAGCACCACGGCGTAATTTTCGGTTGCTACGGGCCTGCTTGAGCACACGAAATTGTGCCGTTGGGCTATCTTGTGGCAGCCATTCATCGCCCAATGACCAAACCCCGGCATTTGCTGTGCCCGCTCCAGCCGGCCAGTGCACGCTAAACCATTGCTGCGTTCGAGCATGCCGATCTTTCATGCCGGAATAGCTCACGGCCTGGCGTGAGAGCCCAAGGCGCTGAGCAATATCAGCGGCAACGGCATCAGTATTAAGGCCACACTTTTCCACCCACAACCACAGGTGCTCACCTTCGCCACTGGGCTCAAAGCCCATAATTTCCACCACTTGAAAATCATCAGGTGTGGCTTTTAATTGTGCACGAGCTAATGGCTCACCCCATGGTGACGGGCAATCCCCGCGCAGCGCTGGTGTTTGATTTGTGCAGGCCTCGCTTGAAGCAGGCAACTCACTCATATCGGCCACAACATCACCACGGCATGCGCCTCGATGCCTTCGCGGCGACCAACAAAACCCAATTGCTCAGTGGTCGTCGCCTTCACGCTCACGGCATCGGGTGTGATCTGAAGGTCTTCTGCAACGATAGCGCGCATGGCATCGATATGTGGTCGCAGACGCGGCTGCTCAGCCATGATGGTGATGTCGGCGTTGCCCACGACATAGCCACGGGCATGGATAAGCGCTAGTACTTGGCGCAATAGCTCACGGCTATCAGCACCAGCGAAAGCGGCGTCTGTATCGGGAAAATGCTTGCCGATGTCACCTAAGGCCAGCGCACCAAGTAAAGCATCCGATAAAGCGTGCAGGGCCACGTCGCCATCGGAGTGAGCCATTAAGCCATGCGTGTGAGGGATACGAATACCGGCGAGCGTGACAGAGTCACCTTCGCCAAAGCGATGCACATCGATGCCTTGGCCGATGCGTGGGCGCAAAGCAGCCGAGCTGGTCATGGGCAAACTCCTTGCGCGCGTTGCGCCGATAAATAAAACGCCGCGAGGGCGAGGTCGTCGGCGTAGGTGATTTTTATATTGTCGCGCGCGCCCAGCACTAGGCGTGGGTGATGGCCGAGGCGTTCAATAGCGGCAGATTCATCAGTGACCACTACACCATCGGCGCGTGCGGCCAATAGCGCATCACGTAATAAGCCGTAGCGAAAAAGCTGTGGTGTGAGCGCATGCATCAAGCCGGCGCGCGGCACGGTTGCCTCAACGCGAAGACCCGTTCTGCTTTGCTTCATGGTATCGCGCACTTCATGCGCCAGCAGGCCACCGATATCATCTTGCGCACAGGCGGCAATCAACTCGCGCACATCATTTGGCCGTAGCAAAGGCCGTGCAACATCATGCACTAATACCCAATCGTCATCGCGTGCCTGCGTCAACGACAGCAGGCCTGCCAGCACCGAATCCATGCGTTCAGCCCCACCAGTTACGCGACTAATTCGTCCATCCTGCACCGCTGAAACTAGTACGGCTTGCTCATCATGAGCCGCTAGCACTAAGGCAATATGGGAAATTTCATCGAGATCTAGCAAGCGCTGAAGGCTGTGCGCCATCACCGGCTGGCCATCAAGGATGGCGTATTGCTTAGCCTGGTTGCCGCCAAAACGGGTGCCTATTCCAGCAGCAGGAACGACTGCAAAATATGCGCTCATGGTTGGTGCTCAGACTCAGCCGCAGCAGACTCTGAAACGCTATCTTTGGGCGCATGCACTACAACTGGTGTCGCCGGCATTCGCGCAGTTGCTGAGCCCGACAAAGCTTTACCCGTTACCAGGTAAAAAGTTTCATCGTCTTTGATCATGCCAAGATCAAGTCGCGCACGTTCTTCGATGGCGGCATGACCTGTTTTTAGATCATTAACTTCAGCCTCTAAAACATCGTTGCGCTGACGCAGACGGAGATTTTCTGCCTGCTGCAGCGCAACCGCGCCTTTAAGTCGATGCACATCGCGAACGCCGCCTTCGCCGAACCACAGACTCAGCTGCAGCACCACAAAGATAGCCGCCGCCAGCCATAGCAAGGTTCGGCTCAGGCTGGGAGCAGCTGTCATGGCTTACGCTAAACCCTTGAACTCGGCCTTTCCGCGATACGGCGCGCTATAGTCGAGCTCTTGCTCAATACGCAGCAGTTGGTTGTATTTCGCGACGCGATCAGAGCGACACAGCGAGCCAGTTTTGATTTGGCCAGCAGCGGTTGCCACGGCTAAGTCAGCGATAGTGGCATCTTCGGTTTCACCCGAGCGATGCGAGATTACTGTGCTATAGCCATTGGCCTTGGCCAAATAAATCGCGTCCAAGGTTTCAGTCAGAGAACCAATTTGGTTGAACTTGATCAAAATCGAGTTACCCACGCCTTGATCAATACCTTTTTGTAAGATGGCGGGGTTGGTGACAAATAAGTCATCGCCCACTAACTGCACACGGTCGCCGAGCTTATCGGTGAGAATTTTCCAACCCGCCCAGTCCGACTCATCCAAGCCATCTTCAATCGAAATAATGGGGTAGCGATCGCAGAGGCCGGCAAGATAATCGACAAACTCAGCGGAGGTAAACGACTTATTACCCTCGCCTTCGAGCACATACTTGCCATCGTGATAGAACTCAGACGCGGCACAGTCGAGAGCCAACATGACGTTTTCGCCAGCTTTATAGCCGGCAATGCCAATGGCCTCAACAATGACTTTCAATGCCTCTTCGTTACTGCTTAAGTTTGGCGCAAAGCCGCCCTCATCGCCTACCGCCGTATTGAGACCGCGCTTTTTCAGCACGCCTTTTAAGGCATGGAAAATTTCAGCGCCGCAACGCAGGGCTTCAGCGAAGCTGGTGAAGCCGACCGGCTCAATCATGAATTCTTGGATATCAACGGTGTTATCGGCGTGTTCACCGCCATTAATGATGTTCATCATCGGCACTGGCATGGTGAACTGAGTGTTCTTACGCAGTGTAGCGATATAGGCATAAAGCGGTTGGCCTTTCGCTTGGGCAGCTGCTTTAGCGACAGCTAGTGACACGGCCAAAATCGCATTTGCACCCAGCGATGACTTCGTCTCAGTGCCATCTAGCGCAATCATGGCGTGATCCAAATCACGTTGATCGAAAACACTTTTACCAACCAGCAGTTCGCGGATGGGGCCATTGATATTGGCTACGGCATTGAGTACACCTTTACCAAGATAGCGCGCTTTGTCGCCATCGCGCAGCTCTAGCGCTTCACGCGAGCCGGTCGATGCGCCGCTGGGCGCAGTAGCGCGCCCCATCATGCCGTTGTCTAAAACCACGTCGGCTTCAACGGTGGGGTTGCCGCGCGAGTCCATAATTTCGCGACCACGAATATCTACAATAATCGCCATGTTTGGCTCTCCAAGTGCTGAGGCCGCCAGTAATGACGGCTGAATGAATTAATGAGTATCGAGAACAGGGAAACTTTTCACCAAATCATCGATGGCTTTAACTTGCGCCAAGAATGGCTCCAACTGAGACAAGCGCAAGGCGCAGGGGCCGTCGCATTTCGCTTTTTCTGGGTCTGGATGGGCTTCTAAAAACAAGCCAGCAAGCTTTTGGCTCATCCCGGCTAAGGCCAACTCAGTCACTTGTGCACGACGACCGCCAGCGGCATTCGACAGGCCGCCGGGCATTTGCAGCGCGTGCGTAACATCGAAAAACACGGGGTAATCAAACTGCTTCATGATGCCGAAACCCAGCATATCGACGACTAAGTTGTTGTAGCCAAAGCTGGAGCCGCGCTCACACAAAATGAGCTGATCGTTACCAGCCTCTTCAAATTTGGCGAGAATGTGACCCATCTCTTTTGGCGCTAAGAACTGCGCTTTTTTGATATTGATCAGGGCCTTCGTTTTTGCCATGGCAACAACTAAGTCAGTCTGCCGCGACAAAAAGGCGGGCAGCTGAATGATATCGGCCACTTCAGCAACGGGTGCGCACTGATAGGGTTCATGCACATCGGTAATGATGGGCACATTGAAGGTCTTTTTGATCTCTTCAAAAATGCGCAAACCCTCTTCCATGCCGGGGCCGCGATAC
>CAXIBK010000039.1:0-13611 GCA_964022225.1 uncultured Paraperlucidibaca sp. | reverse complement strand
CGGCGGCAGTAGCAATAGCTTACCGGGCTTCACGAAACCACCCGCCCCGGAAATAACGGACCCTGGCACGGGCGACTCAGGTACAGGTGGCTCGGGCACAACAGCGCCACCTGCATCGGCCAATAAAGCCGCCAACTGCAAAGCCTTCGCGCCGGATAAATTTGTCACTCGCAACGACATTACGGCTGGCAATCGCACCGCAGATGCCACGCTGATGCTGCGCTTTTTGCATTATACCGATGACCATATCATTGATGACGAAGGCCAAACCGTTAACGGCCTAGGCGTCTCCGACCCAATCAACCCGCTATTTGAGTCGGCACAGCGTCTGCAAGAAGAGTATTCAGACGAAGTCCTCAACAATATGATTGGCCACAGCAACGATTGCATAAAACAATATCCTGCCTCTTTTATGATTGTCACCGGCGATAGCGCCGACCTCACCACGCTGGCAGAAACCCGCCGCTTTATCGACAACTTGGATGGCACATTTGATCAGATGAGTGCGTTTGAAAAGTCATGTGTTGCCGGTCTGCCTAAAGGCACGCCGGCATTTGTCATTCAGCAAACCTGCACGCGCTTTACGGGTCGTGGTGTGCCCGATAGCCAAAGTCCTGATCCTGATGTCAGTGACCCCAGCTTTCAGTTCACGCTAACTCGCACACTGCGCCAAATTGCTAATCAGTTGGCTGCCCAGTTAGGGCGCGATGATAAAGGTGGCACCGATCCAAGTCGTCAAACATTGACTCAAGCGCCAGGCCTACCGCAGGTTCTGCGCTGTAATGGCACGGATGCAGGCTGTGAAAACCAAGCATTAAAAACACCGTGGTATGTCGCTTTTGGTAACCACGATGGCTATTTGCGCGGCACGCTGCCATTGGGCGTGGGCATTAATGAGCTATCGTTTTTGACCACGGGCCGGCGCCACATTGTTCAGCCACGCGAGTTCATCCAAGAGTTTTTTGAAACTAGCAGCCAGCCAGTTGGCCACGGCTTTAACTTCGTTGAGCAAGCACGCCGTGATGACGGTGACAAGCGCAACGATGGTTACTACGCTTTTACTAGCGGCAAGTTCCGCATGTTAGTGCTCAATACGGTTCTTGATGGTACTGATCCGCGTCTGCCCACCGATCTCATTCGAAATCCACTTGCGCTCTCCGATGGCACCATTGATAGAGCGCAGTTTAATTGGGTAAAAGCTGAGTTAGATAAGGCCTATAAAGCGAAGCAGTTGGTAATGGTTTTTTCGCATCACCCTGACTTAACGTTTGCTGAGTTTGGCATGTTCGCCGCTGCCGTGCCTATTGAGGTGAAAGCTGAAGAGTTAAATGCCGAGCTGGCGAGCTATCCAAATGTGGTGGCTTGGTTAGCGGGGCACACTCATTTACATCGTGTCCGGCCCTTCGTCGTGACTCGTAGCGATGACGGCGCGTTATCTGGCACTAACGGAGAGGTGAGCTCGCCGATCACCTGTAAAAAGCCAGGGGTTGCTAGCGATGGTAAGCCGCATTGTCGCGGCTTCTGGCAAGTCGAAACAGCCTCACTGATTGATTATCCACAAGAGCAGCGCCTCGTGGAATTATTCGATAACGGCAATGGCACTGGCACGCTACGCGGCCCTGTGCTGACTCATACCTACGAACGTTCACGCAAATTGGCCGAAGCCGATGATCGTTGCCAATTCTATTTGCTCGACCCAGGTAGCTTGCAAAAGCTCAGCAGCGATGGCGGCCTCGATGCGATTTGTAGCTTTGGGCTGACTCGCCAAGGTACAGCAAATGATCGCAATGTGGAGCTCATGTTCCGCATGCCAACGTTCTGACTTTAGTCGTAGGGCGTGCGCGCATAGGTTTCGCGCACGCTTTCGCCTGCTAAGCTGATTGATGAGTTGAGTTTTCATCGGAGGCAACAGGCATGGCGAAAGTCGAATCGCAGGCTACGGAGCATCACGGCGAGAGTCTGCGTCGTTTTATGCGCCAGCACCCGCCATTTGACCGCTTACCTGAAGCTGAGCTGCAGTTTTTGCTCAGCCGCGGCCAGCTAGTGTTCTACCAAGCTGGTAGTGTTTTACTCAGCCCTAGCGGCGCATCCGTCGAACATTTCTTCATGGTGTATCAAGGTCGGGTACAAGGCCTACGCCATGAAAATCAGCAAGCTCATGTGCAATTCGAAATTGGCTTAGGTGAGTGTTTTCCGCTAGCCGCCTTGATGGGCGAACGATCAACACGTACCGAGCATGTCGCCGTTAGCGATACGTTTTGCCTACGCTGGACGCGTGCAGATTTCGCTCAACTAGTGCGTGAATCAGAGCCATTTCGTGAGTTTGCATTGGGTGGTGTTAGTGGCCTACTTGCCGAAGTTGGACGGCAAATGCAGCAGCGAGTTGCCGGCCAACTAGGTAGTGACTTTTCCATGGGTCAGGCCATCAGCAGCCTTGTTGTGCGCACGCCCATTTTTGCCATGCCTAATGACACCCTTGCTGCTGTGCTTGCACAAATGGAGGCCTCGCATGTCAGTAGCATTGTCATTGTCGACACAAAACGGTGGCCGATAGGTATTTTTACGCTGCGTGATTTACGCCGACGTTTGACTAGCGAAGGTTGGCAGCCAGAAGCGCCGATATCTGCTTGGATGACTCCGCAGCCGATCACAGTCGAACATAACCTGCCGGTGTTCCAAGCGGCACTTTTGATGGCTGAAAAAGGCATCACGCATATGGTGATTTGCCGCGACGGCCGCTTGCTTGGCGTTTTGGCTGAGCGTGATATTTTTGCCTTGCAGCGGCTTAATTTGGTTAGTTTAAGTCGAGATATTCGCTATGCAACACGCATAGATCAGCTGCAATCCAGTCGTGCGGCATTGGCAAAGCTGGTCGATCAATTGCTGGCGCGCGGTGCTCAGGCCGATCAAATCACTCAGCTTATTGCTCGCCTAAATGATCAAATTTTGCAGCGCGTTATTGATTTAGTGAGTGCCAGTCATGGAGCGCCAACGCGACCATTTACCTGGCTATGTTTTGGTAGCGAAGCGCGAGAAGAGCAGGCTCTGCATACCGATCAAGACAACGGCCTTTGGTTCGATGCCGAGCCTGATGAGGTTGACGCCGTGCGGCAACAATTTCTGCCATGGGCGAGCGAGATCAATAAGCAGCTCGATAGACTAGGCCTGGTTTGGTGCCCAGGTGGCATTATGGCGGGGCAGCCTAAGTGCTGTCTGAGCGCGACTGAATGGCGACAGCGCTTTGAGAAAATTATCCACGAGCCAACGCCAGAGAAAGTATTGGAAGCGGTTATTTTCTTCGATATGCGTGCCGTGCATGGTGACATTGCAGGCGTTGAGTCTTTGCGCCAAACCTTGTTGGAGTGGACACAGAAGCGTGAGATTTTTCGCCGTATTTTGACCGAGGATGCTCTGCGCCGCCGGCCGCCACTGGGGCAAATTCGCGACTTTCGCTTAAGCCGTGGCGGCGATTATCCCAATACCTTTGATCTGAAAACCGAAGGCCTAGCGCCAATAGTCGAGGCGGCCAGAGTGCTCGCACTCACCCATGGCGTGTCGTCGGTATCGACCACACAGCGACTCCGCGATTTAGCCAGTGTAGATGGTTTAAGAGCGGTCGATGCCGCGGCCTATGAGGAAGCATTTCAGCACTTACAACTACTGCGCTTGCAGCTACATCAAGAGCAGCAACGCGCAGGTCTCGCCTTCCATAACCGCTTAAACCCAGATCTGTTAAATCCATTAAACCGTAGAATTTTGCGCGAATGCCTGCGCCAAGTGCAGCGTTTACAGCGCGATATGGCGAGCCGAGTCGGACTATGAAACTGTCGCAATGGTGGCAAGTGATTCGTCGGCCATTGCCTGCGTGGTGGCCGCAATCGGCTGCGCTCGACGAAACGCCATTAGCGAGTGATCGCATCATTATTTTAGATACCGAAACCTCGGGGTTCTCTGCGCAGCAGGATCAACTGTTGTCGTTGGCGGCGGTCACTTATGAAGCTGGCGCTTTAAGCATGGACGCGCAATGGTACGCCACGCTCAACACCGCCGATGCGCAAGGCTTAGGCGATAGCGTTTTGGTGCATAGGCTTACCGCCAGCCAGTTAGCCGATGGCATGGATTTGAATGAGGGCATCACCACCTTAGCGCAGTTTGTTGGTGCGGCACCGGTGTTGGCCTATCACCATGGCCATGATCGCAATTTTATTAAGGCGGCGATGTACCGCTCTGGTTATCCCATGCTGCCTTGGCGTTGGCTGGAGGCAGCCGACGTGTTTGCTTTGGCATGGCCAGCTGCTGGGCTGGAGCACGCGGGCTTAGATGACTGGTTGCAGTGGCACGAAATCGTGGTCGAAGAGCGCCATCACGCCTTGGAGGATGCCTGGGTAACGGCGATGTTGTGGCTAAAAGCAGTACCGGCTTTGGCTGCACAGGGCATCACAACGCGAGTGGGGCTGGTTAAGGCAATGCGCTCGAAGCGTGCGCTAATCCGACAGCGTGCCGGCTAGCACAAGGTTTAATCTTGCGCTGCAGTTGTTGGTTCTCGAGGCACCCAACGCAATGTGCCCATGACGTAATCTGTTAGTGGAAAGGTTAGATTAAAGTTTACTGCCGTCATATCGTCGCGATGATGGTGTAGGCGGTGCAAGTGCGCCATCGCCGCCAAGCCTGGCACTAGTCGATGTAACCAATGACCATCGGGCAGGTGATCGCTAAAGTGGAATGCCTCGTAGAGCACATACGTGCCGCTAATGCCGGCCAGCCAAAGCCAAGCGGCATTAGTCGAGACAAAATGATTAAACGCCCATGCACCCGGAGCGCCAATAAACGCGACAACGACGATAATCAGCCATGCTGGAAATAACACCACGCGCCAGTCGCGTGGCGACTGCCATTGCATATTGCTGTCGGTGAAAAAACTGTGATGATCGCCGGTGTGGCGTTGGTAAAACAGTTTGGCCCAGCGCTTTTTGCGATGACCAAGGCTTAGGTGTATAGCGTATTCGCCAATATTTCCCAGCAATAGCGCGAGTACTAGCACTAACCATTCGAGGGTTTGCACAGCTTCTAGCTGAGCCATTGATACCAACACTACCGTGAGACCGGCGACGGCTATCCATAGCGCATGCAGGCGTCCGGAGTAGCGTGGATGAATGGCGGCACGATAGCGTGCGCGAAATGTCTCGGTGTTGTGCTTCATTGCGGCGGCCAGTTTTTAAGCAGATCCATGACCTTATTTGCCTTACGGCCCATCAGTGCACACGCCGTGAGCATGCCGCCCATGAGGGCGCCACCAACCCCGGCGGTGACAACATCTTGACCTGTTAAGGCTAAGCCTGGCACGGGGGTAATGGGGTGTAGCCAGTTCTGTCGAAAGCGCTCAACGTCATGATCCAAGCCGTAAATTTCACCTTCGGGATAGTTGCCAAACCAAGCGGTGGACAATGGCGTCGACAGTTCGGCATAGACCAAAGCTTCGCGCAACTGCGGCAGTTCGTTATACAGCGCCTCTAGTAAGCGCTCCTGCAGCTGAGCCTTGAAGGTGTCGTAGTCTTCGCCGCGCTGACCCCAAGTCGTGTCTTGCCACTTTTCGAACCACTGCCATGGCGCCATAGTAAGTACTTCCACGGTACTTTTGCCGGGATAGTTGGTGTTCCAATCAGGATCTTTCGCTGACGGAAAAGAAATATAGAGCATAGGAAATGGCGCATTTACATCGGCCTGAAAAGCAGCAACGTTGGCCTCATGGTGCGGCGTGGGGTAAATCCATAGGTTGGTTTTTGGCAGGCCAAGCTCCGCAGCAGTGCCTTTAAACCCAGCATAAATGCATAAATGCGCGCCTGAAGTTTTCACCTGCTTAAGCTTGGCGGGATAGCCCAGAGACTCGCGCACAGTAGCCGGTAATAGCTTTTCAAATGTTAGGCGGGCGCCAGCAGAGCTAACGATTTGTGGCGCTCGCAAGACATCGCCGTTTTCCATGCGAACACCAACTGCTCGGCCCTTTTCAATGACGATTTCTTCGACCTTGGCATAAGTGAAAACCTCACCGCCACCGGCGCGAATTACCGGCGCGATGGTGTCGGGAATTTGCCATGAGCCGCCAATAGGGTAGCTGCCGCCGCCAAAATAGTGCTTTACCACCGTGGCATGCATGAGGAAGGAAGCATCACGCGGCACCATGCCGTAATCGCCCCATTGGCCGGTTAGCACACCAATAAGCTCTTGGTTTTGCGTGAGCTCTTCCAAGACTTCGCGCACACTGCGGTAGCAGTTTTTCGGCACTAATAAGGGGCGCGCGGTGTGGTAAGCCCGACCCAATAAGCGCGGCATGGCTTGGCCTGCAAAGAACTTTTGCGCTGAGCGCGCAGTTTCATCTACTAACTCGATGTATCGGCGTATAGCGGCTTCTTCGGCAGGAAACTGCTCTACCAAGCTATCAATAAGTGCCGCGCGACCTTCGACGAAATCCACACGGCGATCGCCGATGATGATGCGATCGTAAGTGTTATCCATAGCTGACCATTTCAGCCTGCCATCGCTAATCACATCAAATAAGCGACGCAAAGTACTGTGGGGTTTATGCACCTCGCCGATGTAATGCACGCCAACATCCCATTCAAAGCCTTCGCGCTCATAGCTGTGAGTGAAACCGCCGGCGGTGTAATGCTGTTCAAGTACGCACACACGCTTGCCGAGTTTAGTCATCAGCGCGGCAAGGCTGAGGCCGCCAATGCCGGAGCCAATAACGATAATGTCGTAGTTTTCCGCTGCGCGGCCGCTACGGTAGCGGCGTCCAGTTCGACGCATATGCGCACCTCTCTGCTTCTAGGTCAGGATGGGTCAGGCAATGAGCTTTGCGGAGAAGCTAGCTTGAGGCAAGCGCTATTGGCAAATTTATGACTAAGGTGCTCAATCCCTGATGTTTATGCGTATTATCAAAGACATCATCAGCACAGAAAGGGCGAAAACATGAGCATTCAAGAAATGAATCGAAAGATGGCCGAATGGCGTGCCAGCATGGATGCCCACGCATTAGAGCCGCAGCAACGAAAAGTGATGGAGGAATCAATGGACGCGATAGCGTTGCAGTTTCGCAGTAGTCAGCCTCCCAGCGCCGAGGCGTTCGAAAGTGAGCTGCATCGTTTGGAGTTGATGTGGGCTGCCGATCATCCGTTGTTGGCAACCATCATCACAGAAACCCTACGCCGCTTATCGGCAATGGGTATTTAAGTAGCTGCCACCAAGTTAAAGCCGACTTACCGAGCATCCTTGCTTAGTAAGTCGTTAGAGCTTGTACATTCTGCTTTTACAGCCCAGCTGTTATAAGCCGGCCTCAGCGCGCAGCATGTTTGCTTTATCGGTACGTTCCCAAGTAAACGCCGTTGCCGTGTGCTGCTTAGCGACTTTCCGGCTCTGCTCCCACACGGTGTAGTCGTACGTTAGCTCGTAAGGGTTGCGGCCGAAGTGGCCATAGGCTGCGGTTGGGCTGTAAATCGGATGCAGCAAGTCGAGCTGGCGGGTGAGGCCGTAAGGGCGCAGATCGAAATGCGCGCGCACTAAATCGATGATGCGTTGATCGCTGACTTTGCCAGTGCCAAACGTATTGATCGACACCGAGGTTGGCTCAGCCACGCCAATGGCATAGGACACTTGGATTTCACAACGATCAGCCAAGCCTGCTGCAACGATATTCTTCGCAACATAACGGCCAGCATACGCTGCCGAGCGATCAACTTTTGATGGGTCTTTGCCGGAGAAGGCGCCGCCACCGTGACGTGCCATGCCGCCGTATGTATCGACGATGATTTTGCGGCCAGTTAAGCCGCAGTCGCCCATGGGGCCGCCAATTTCAAAGCGGCCAGTGGGATTGATGTAAAACTTAGTGTCTTTGTTCAGCCACTCTGCCGGCAGTACTTTCTTAACGATGAGTTCCATCACGCCTTCGTGCAGATCGGCATCGCTAACGCTGGTGCTGTGCTGAGTAGAGAGCACTACTGCATCGACGGCAATTGGCTTGCCATTGGCATAGCGGAAGGTGACTTGTGACTTAGCATCGGGACGTAGCCAAGCGAGCTCGCCAGATTTGCGCGCCTGTGCTTGGCGTTCCATTAAGCGATGGGCATAGAGAATAGGGGCCGGCATGAGGGCATCGGTTTCGTTGCTGGCATAGCCAAACATCAGGCCTTGGTCGCCAGCACCTTGGTCTTCGGGCTTGCTGCGATCGACGCCTTGGGCAATGTCTGGCGACTGTGCGCCAACCATATTCATCACCGCGCAAGTGTGGCCATCGAAGTAGACATCGGAGCTGTCATAGCCGATTTCGACGATTTTGTCGCGGATGATTTTTTCGAAATCGATGATGGCGTTGGTGGTGATTTCGCCAGCGATCATGGCCACACCTGTTTTGACAATGGTCTCGCAGGCCACACGGGCTTGCGTGTCTTGCGCCAAGATGGCGTCGAGCAGAGCGTCGGAAATCTGATCTGCGAGCTTGTCCGGATGTCCTTCAGACACCGACTCGGAAGTGAAAATGCTGTATTCGCTCATAACATCGTCCTAACGGGTAGTGCCGCGAGGCGCGGCAGCGGGTTTTTGAAATTCATGAATTTGCACACGGAAACCGTTGCGCAAAGCTAAATAGTCGGCACTTACAGGTAACACGCCGGCGCGACGCGTCCAATGCAACAAGTCTTCGGCAGGAAAGCCTAACCAAGCATCGCCACAGGCATCACGCACCCAATCTTGGTCGTGCTCGCATAGCTCGGTAATGATCAGGCGGCCATCATCGGCAAGTTGTTCACAGGCGAGATCGATGAGCTGCTCTGGCTCCGGCACATGGTGCAGCACCATATTGATGACGACGGTATTGGCCTTTTTCTGCAGCGCGTGGGAGAGCAAATCACCATGCTTTAGCGTGACATTGTCGAGCTGTGCGCCTGTCACCACCGATTGGGCTTTATCGAGCATTTCTCGCGAAGCATCGATGGCCAAAACTTGCTCAAAGTGCGGGCTGACCATGGGCAATAAGTCACCTTCGCCAGGTCCAATTTCTAGTAATAGCTCGCCTGGCACGCGGATAGCGCGCTCGGCTGCCAACGGGCCGTATTCGCTAAATGCGGCAATTTGCTCTTGCTGGCTGCGAAAGCTAGTGGCGTTTTCGGTGAAGAAACGTTGTGAGGCTTGCGCGCGTTGCTCGTGTATCGTTTTTAGGCGCTGCATCACCGCCAATGGCAATGCGCCTTCATCAAGCTCGGCCATCAAGCGACGTTTTAAACTGCCGGCTTCTGCACCGCTTGGATCGCGACGATAAAACACCGTTGTACGTTCACGCCGAGTCGTGACAAGGCCTGCGTGTAATAAGATTTTCAAATGATGGCTGAGCGAGGGCTGCTTGCTATCGAGCAAAAAGCACAGCTCCAAAACACCAAATGCGTCGCGTGCGAGCAGGCGCAAAATCGTCAGGCGCAGCGGATCACCGGCCGCACGCAACCAGCTCGCGAGTTGAGAGAGAGCAGAGTCGGTGGCGATGAGTGGTGCTGGTGAGGTTGACATAGCACGGCAGTGTAACTGCCAATCGATGCTATATCAATTTTTTTTGATTAAACATCTGGAGTATTTGGTGTGGCTTCTGTAACAGCAAAAAGCCACAGCATATTGAGGTGCTGTGGCTTTTCCTTAATGTCTAAATAACCGTACTTAATTTAATAAATACAATTATCTAGCCTGCCTCTTGTAGTGGGGTTGTTTGCTCGCGATGAGCTAAATGCTCGGGTCGCGGCTCTAGGCCGTTAGCTGGCGCGCCTAGCATATTTTCAACGCTGTTATAGACTAAAAAGGCGTTAGCGCGTGGATGCTTGGATGCTTCATCGGCACTACGGTGCTGAATATTGCAATCGAAAAACACCACGCTGCCGGCCAAGCCTGTTGCGCTGGTGACTTCACCTGCTTGATGAGTTAGCAACGATAGAATCTCTGGCGATGGCTGACCCATGGTGTGTGATTCGTGCGCGGCTTCGTCGTCGGTGACGGGGCAGGTCGCAGGATCAACACAGCCAACATAGGTTTTATGCGAGCCAGGAATCAGTAACTTTGGTGCGTGCTCAGCAAGGTTGTCGGTGAGCAATACCGAACACGATAGCGCGCGCATGGTTGGCATGCCATCTTCGGTATGCCACGTTTCAAAGTCTGAATGCCAGTAAAACTCTTCCTGCGCATTGGCGGCTCGGTAGTTCAAACGGCTTTGGTGCAAATAGACTTCGCTGGCCAAAATATAGCGCGCAAACTCAAGCAGCTTGGGATGGCGAGCTAGGCGCTCAAATAGTGGGCTAGCTGAGGGCAGGTCGAGAAATGACAAAATGTCATCACTTCCTTGTTCGCGTAGAACCAGCGGTGAATCGCTAGCCGTCAGCTCTTTGCGAAGCTGAGTCATCTCTTTGTTGAGCTCGGCTACTTCATCAGCAGTGAGCACATTGGGTAGTACCAAAAAGCCTTGCTCGGCAAACTTGGTTTCATCTTCAGCGCTCAGCCACTTTGGACGAGCACTGGTTTTCGACCACACCACGGGCTCATGGCGACGAGCCAGTAAGTGCTCGTTAATGGCTCGTGATGGGTAGGGATCGCGGCATAGGGACAACATAAAATTACTCCGGATCTGCTGGGTAAGCGCCATCTGGGCCATGGACCTCGTCACCGCGTAAGGGCGGATCAAAGACGCAAATTAAGCGCAGGCGCGTGGTGGCACGCAGCAGGTGGCGATCGTGCTTGTCGAGCGCATACATGGTGCCGGGTTGAATGGTGATAGGCTCACCTGGTGTTGGTGCCTCTTCACTGCCGTGTAGCGGCTGAATTTCGCCCTCGCCTTCTATGCAGTACACGGCCTCTAAATGGTTTTTGTACCAAATATGCGTTTCCGTGCCTGGATGAATCCAAGTTTCATGCAGAGAAAAGCCCATGCCATCTTTGCGAGTCAGTAAGCGAAAGCTCGACCAATTATCGGCATGGACGGCTTGGCTGCTGGCGGCGATCTCATCAAAATGGCGAATGATCATGCAATTTTCTCCTCAATGGTGGCGGGCGCTAAGGTGCGGCGGGCGTGTGTTAGGGCTTCATCAAAAATACGTAGTCCTGCCTCTAAATCAGCCTCACTCATGATCAGTGGCGGCAGCATTTTGACCACTTCGCCGTGTGGGCCGCAGGTCTCGATAATCATGCCCTGCTCGAAGCAGCGCTCGCTGACGGCATCGGCCATCTCGCTATTTTCTAGAACGATGCCCGCCACCATGCCGCGCCCGCGGATGGCAGTGATGTGCGGATGACGTTTGCGTAGACCCTCAAGGCGCTGATGCAATAAGCGGCCTTTCACGCGGACTTCATCGGCAAAGCTGTTGTCGGCCCAGAAGGTGTTGAGTGCAGCTGTCGCAGTCACAAACGCGGCATTGTTGCCGCGGAACGTGCCGTTATGCGCCGATGGAGCCCAGATATCGTACTCAGGCTTGATTAGCACGAGAGCCATTGGTAAGCCGTAGCCTGAGATCGATTTCGATAAGGTCACGATGTCGGGGTTGATGCCGGCTTGCTCGAAGCTAAAGAATGAGCCGGTGCGGCCACAGCCCATTTGGATGTCATCGACAATTAACAACATGTCATGACGACGACACATGGCAGCAAGGCCACGCAGCCAATCAGCTGATGCTGTGTTGATACCGCCTTCGCCTTGAATGCATTCAACCAAGACTGCGGCTGGTGCATCCATGCCTGAGCCTGGATCGCAAAGCTGCTTTTCAATCAGGTCGAGAGTATTGATGTCGCGACCATAATAGTTGGCGTAGGGTACAAACTGCGTGTCTGTCAGCGAAGCGCCCGTGGCGTCGCGGAATTTGCTGGAACCAGTGGCAGCAACAGAACCTGTGGTGACGCCATGGAAAGCGTTGGTAAAGCATAAAATGTTATTGCGTGCTTTAACTTGGCGAGCCAACTTCAGTGCCGCTTCAACTGCGTTGGTGCCGGTGGGGCCAGTAAATTGAATTTTATAGTCGAGGCGACGTGGCTTTAAAATGGTGCGTTCAAACGTTTCAATGAACTCACGCTTGGCCTCGGTGGCCATGTCGAGGCCATGCAAAATGCCATCCGCTTGTAAGTAGTCAATGAGCGCAGCCTTCAGCGTGGGATGGTTGTGCCCGTAGTTCAGACTGCCTGCGCCCGCAAAAAAGTCGAGGTACTCACGGCCTTCCTCATTGGTGATGTGGCTGCCCACTGCGCGAGTGAACACGGTTGGGTAGCTTCGGACGTATGAGCGAACTTCCGACTCGAGTCGGTCAAAAATGGCTAATGGCATGGTTTATTTCTCCTGTGAATTCTGTGTGCTGTTGGCAAGTGGGGCGGGAAATGGCCCGATGCGAAACAGTTGCTCGGCTTCATGGCCGTGGGTGCCGAATAAATCGGCCTCAAAGTGCGTTGAAATGGTCAGAGGGCAGTTCAAGCGCTCGGCCAATTTCGTAAATAAGCGGGCGGAGGCCTGATTGCTGGGGCTCACCGTGGTCTCTAGAAAACGCACATCGCGGCATGAATGACGTGCCAAAAGACCGGCTAATAAAGTGAGCGCTAGGCCAGTGCCGCGATAGCGCTCGGCGACAACGACCTGCCAGATAAATAATGTGTCGTGCTGCTTGGGTGGGATATAGCCGGAAATATAGCCGGCTAAAACATCGCCTTCCTCAGCCAAAATGCAGGTGTCGGCGAAGTGCCAGCTGTGCAGCAGATAGGAATAGCAGGAGTTCAAATCAAGTGGTGGTGATTGCTCAATTAACTCATAAACGCGAAGGCCATCGGCCTTTTCAGGTTGGCGTAGCGCTAGCGTGTGAGCGGCAGCTACTGGTGGTTTTAAGGCGGATGTCATTAGCGTCCTCAATGGTAGTAAATGGTTTATTCAGGTGGCTCTGGATGAATGGGGTCGACCGCCAAAATAGCTGAGGCGTCGATATTGCTAGCGCCAAATAAGCTCACGAGGCGCTCAAGTGAGAGGGCGATGGTGGCCTGCTCTAGCTCGGGCATATTGCTCAGGCCATCGGCTAGTCGCGCCTGTAATGGGAATGGCGACAGTTTTGCGAGCGCTTGGCCTTCTGCCGTGATCGCCACATTGACTTGGCGGCGATCGTCTACAGAGCGGGTGCGAGTGACCATGCCTTTGTGTTCTAGGCGGTCAATCACACCGACGGTTGTGCTCGGGCTTAAGTCCAGGCTCTGGCTTAGCGTTTTCACTGGCATCGCGCCGTGTTTCTCCAATGCGAGTAAAGCAATGAGCTGCGGCGTGGTGATGTCTTGTTTGCCTTGCAGCTGCTTGGAGTGCATGTCGACGGCACGAATGATGCGGCGTATCGCTCTTAATATGCGCACTTCGTAATCCGGGAGTTCGTGGTCAGGAGTCATGTATTTAGTAGTTCTTAATGAAATCATTTGAGTAGAAATCATTTCTAGTGTTACTATTTTGGCGTCAAAAGTCAACCCCGAGGGTGTCCTGTGTTCCCGTTGGACCAACTGCTGTTCTTTTTCGCGCTACTTAATCCATTCCTGCTAAGTCTGTATTTGATCGACCTGATGGTGGCGATGTCGGGG
>CAXIBK010000038.1:0-13703 GCA_964022225.1 uncultured Paraperlucidibaca sp. | reverse complement strand
TCGTGTGATGCGCTCAATTAGGCCTTTGCCACCGCGTGGCACGATAACATCGACATGTTCGCTATCGGTGATTAAAGCGCCAACGGCAGCACGATCGGTGGTTTCAACGACTTGTACCACGCTGGCGGGCAGGCCGGCATTTACGAGGCCGGCACTAATGGCCATGGCAATGGCTTGATTGCTATGTAGGGCTTCGCTGCCTCCACGCAAAATTGCAGCATTGCCTGATTTTAAGCAGAGCGAGGCTGCCTCAAGCGTGACATTGGGCCGCGACTCATAAATGATGCCAATGACGCCAAGTGGCACGCGCATTTTGCCGAGCTGGATGCCCGATGGCCGATAAGTGAAATCGGTCATCTCACCAATGGGGTCGGGCAGCGCGATGACTTGGCGCAGGCCTTCGAGCATGCCGTCGAAACGCGCATCATTGAGCTGTAAGCGGTCGAGTAGGGCGGGGTCTAGATCATTGGCGCGACCAGCGTCGACATCGCAGGTATTGGCAGCAATGATTTTGCCGCGATGTGCGATCAGGGCGTCATGAATTGCTTGCAGCGCAGCATTTTTAGTTTGTGTGTTGGCGCGCGCAATCACGCGCGATGCGCTACGTGCTTGTGCGCCAAGTTGTGACATATAGGCGGAAATATCCATTGAGCTTTATTCTCCTCAGTTGCCCCGAGTATAGCGAAGTTCATTAGGCGCTGGCATTCGTGCTTTACAATAGCGCACGCGCGTGGGACTTTTACAATCATGATGCGTATTTTAATAACTACTCAGTGGCTGCGCCTCAGTTGGCTTTGTACCTTGCCCTTATGGCTAGGTGCCTGCAGCTTATGGCCGTATCACAGCGCGCCCGAGCCCATCCCTAATTTACCGGCCACCTGGTCCGGGGATGTCACTTGTCCAGGCTGTGTGCCGCATCAGCAAACGCTAACTTTATTTGCCGATGGCAGTTTTCATTTGCGCGATGAGTATCCGGCCAGCCAGCTTCGCCGTGGCCGCGAATCTTTTTATGATATCGGCCGCTGGTCACGCCTAAGCGGCGATGAGTCAAGGCTCATCCTTCGTGGCGGTAGCGAAGCCATGCGTCAATTTCGTTTACAGCGCGGCGGTGAGCTGCGCCAGTTAAATGCATCAGGTGCCGATATTCGCTCCATTCGCGACTATGTGCTGACCCGAGAAAAAGGATTAGATCCCATTGCTGGACCCATGCGCTTGCTGGGCAAGCTAAGCGTGGATGATACGAAGCTAAGTTTTAGCGAATGTCTAACTGGCCGTGAAATGACCATAATTGACGGTCTACCAGCAAGCGTTATTAAGCAATATCGAGTAGCGCAGAAGTTGGTCAACGAGACCGGTAATGCGCCTGTGCTTGCTAGCGTGATTGGCGTGTTTAGTGCGCGTTTGGCGACTGCCGATGAAGGCTCAGAGAGTGCGTCAGTTTGGCAGGTGTCTGTTCCGCGCGTGCTGCGTTTTTGGCCTGGCGAGGATTGCAGTATAGGTGCTGCCGCGCCCAGCTTGCCGTTGCGTGAGACGCCTTGGCGAGTGCTCTCGATTGCTAATGAGCCTATCAAAGCCGACCCAATGGCGGCGACTTTGGCGCTACGCCTTCATGATGATGGCAAGGTCTCGGGGCATACAGGCTGTAATGTTTTACGCAGCCAGTATCGTAGCGATGACAGCGCACTCAGTTTCGATGCCGTGATGATTACGCGCCGTGCCTGCATGAATCCAATGGCGCAAGCGCTAGAAACTTCGTGGATTGAGGTTTTGCGACGCACCACAGCTTATCGCGTGGTCGGCAGCTATTTAGAGTTGCTGGCTGGTGATCGTGTGCTGGCGCGCTTGATTGCTAATGAAATGCATTGATTAGCCGCGCGCCATAGACGCGAGGCTAAAGAAACCCTGCAACATGTTGCTGCGAACTTGCCACTAATTGCCCCGATGCCGACCACAGCTGTGAGCGCGCCACCGTGTAGCCATCGCCACAGCTTAGTGTTTGCGCTTCGTACTGCCACCAGCCATCGGCCGCGATGGCCTCTGCCAAGACCTCACAATCTAGTGTCCATGTCATGGTGCTGATGGGCGCAGGGCGCGTGAACATTTGCAGCGTTGTGGGTGGCCACGCATCAACATAGGCCATGATGATCGCTGGCGTGAGTAAGGTGCCTTCGGGCAGGCATTCTTTTAGGCGTACCCAACCACTCACATCAGCCGTTTTGCTGCTGGTAAATGGTAGGCCGCCGCTAACCCAGCGAAAATCAAATCGGCGTGTAAAGTCGGGCACTAAGCCGGGCAGGTTGGGCATGGCTTGGCCGGTTTCTGGGGCAGTAATACTAGGCGCGATGCTACGAGGAACCATAACTTCTGATGCGCGAGCCTCACCACAGGTTGCCGTTAGCATGGCCACGGTTTTGCCATCTTGTAGCATGCGGCATTGCGCTTGTAGCGATGATTTTCCGCTACGAATAAGCTCGCTACTAAACTGAACTTCGCCGGGTGCAGCTGGGCCAATGAAGTGAATGCTGGCGCTGCGTAGTGGTCGGCCTTGTAAGGTAGTTTGTTCCAGATGAGTTTGCATTAGCGCTGCCACTAAGCCGCCATAAGTCGCGCGGCCTTGGCCCCAGCCATCAGGAATGGTAGCGCCAGTGCTTGTTACACTGGCTAAAATATCGAGTAAATTCATTGCGGATTCCAAGGGCATTTAGCCGGTAAAAAGTGGGCGGCCGGCCATGGCCATTGCTAGGCGTAATAAACCATCCCAAGCACGATCGGGTGACTGACCTTTAATCGCGCGATCAATGTCGATGATGCCGCTACTCATGCGCTGTAGGCGAGGCAGACTGAGTCGGCGCAGAGCGTTTTGTGCCGGACCTTGGCGGCGTGACCAAAAGCCTTGTTGCGTGAGTAATTGTGATGAGGCTTGGCGTTGGCCGCTGCTGTGCATTTGCTCGGCAATTAAGGTAAGCGCGCGCAAGTCTTTCTGTAAGGCCCAAAGCACGATGGACTCTGCTACGCCTTCGGCTTGTAGGCCCAGCACTAAGCGTGCGGTACGCGTGGCGTCGCCATTGAGTACGGCATCGGCTAAATCGAACACCGAATAGCGTGCGCTGTCGCTGACCACGGCGGCAACATCTTCCACGCTTGGTGCTGTATCTGGGTGCAGGAGCTTGAGTTTTTCTAGCGTTTGCGCGGCGGCAAGTAGGTTGCCTTCGGTGCGATCAACAATGAGCTGTAAAGCATCGGCAGGCAGGCTCAGGCCCAAGCCTTTGGCGCGTGCCATCAGCCATTTCGGTAACTCATTGGCGTCGATGTTGTACAGCGAGATGCCTACACCAGCACTTTCGACTTCGCTATACCATTTTGCTTTTTGCGCTTTGCCGTCGATCTTCGGCAGTAAAATCAGTAGCACGGTGTCTTCAGGTGGTTGTGCGGCTAGGGCGCAAAGTGCCTGAGTGGCAGCGGCATCTGGCTTGTTGTTGAAGCGCAGCTCCATCAGGCGACGCTGGGCAAAAAGCGATAGTGCTTGCGCGTCGGCTAGTACATCAGACCAATTAAAGCTGCGGTCGACATCGTGACGAATGCGCTCGTCATAGCCTTGCTTTATGGCGGCGGCGCGAATGCCATCAGCCACCTCTTGCATCAGCAAAGGCTCGTCGCCATTGATGAGGTACAGCGCGGCAAGCGGTGACTCAAGGTGGCGGGCTAATTGCTCAGGGCGTAGTTGCATCGGGGCTTAATTCGTCGGCCTTTAAGCGCGTGAGCTGAGTCATGATCTGCGCCACGGCTTGTTGGCGTAAATCATCAATGAGCGTGTTTTCTTCCTCGTATTTACCCACAATGCGCGTGTTGTCGAATTGATAGGTGCGGCGTAAGCGAATTACGCGCTCGGGCGTGGCGGGCACACCGCTGGCATAACGTAGTTGGTATTCAAGCTCGAAAAACAAAGTGTATTCAGCGGCTTTCGCGCGTGAGTCTATGCTCGTGGTTTGTCGCGTGATGCGCTCGTCGGTAACGTGTAGGCGTAGTGGTGCAGCTTCACTGATGCTGCCGCCAGCACGCTGAATGCCAGCAATCAGGTCACGCTGTGTGGTGCTGTCTTGGCCAACCACGCTAATGGGACTGATGATGCTGGGTAGTGTGTAGTTGCCGCGTAGAGCGAAGCCGCAGGCGCTCAAACTCAATGCGATAAGTGCAACAAGGGCAATCTGTCCCAAACGGGGCATGGCGAAACTCCTGTGTGCTGTTTGTGCGTTAAACAACGATATTGACCAATTTCTGCTTCACCACAATGACTTTTTTCACCGCCGCGCCAGCCATTGCTCGTTGCGCATCATCATTTGCCAATGCCGCCGCTTCGATATCAGCTTGACTAGCATCGGGTGCCACGTCGATTTGGCCACGCAATTTGCCATTAACCTGAATCATCAGCGTCAGACTATCACGGGTCAGCGCGTTAGCATCGACCTGTGGCCAGCGCGCATCGCTCAAGCCGGCGGCAAGACCTAAGGCTTGTAAAAGCGCATGACCAATATGCGGAGCAATTGGCGACAGCAAGGTCACCGCCGCGAGCAAGGCTTCGCGAACGAGGCTGTGCGTATTGGCATTGGCAACCGGTGCTTTGGGCAGCGCGTTGAGCAGTTCCATGACCGCGGCGATGGCGGTGTTGAAGGTTTGGCGACGCTCATAATCATCGCTCACTTTGGCGATGGTCTCGTGCAGCTTGCGGCGCAGCGCCTTGTCATCGCGGCTTAAGGCGGCAATGTCTAAAGCGGCAGGTGTGCCTTGCGCGACGTGCTCATGAACGATGCGCCACAAGCGTTTGAGGAAGCGGTTAGCGCCTTCAACACCAGTGTCTGACCATTCCAGCGACTGATCGGGTGGCGCGGCAAACATCATAAACACACGCGAAGTGTCGGCACCAAATTGCTCAATCATGGCTTGTGGATCGACGCCGTTATTTTTCGACTTCGACATTTTTTCCATGCCGCCGTGAATCACGGGCTGGCCATCAGCAAGGAGTGCGGCGCCGGTGATGCGACCCTTGTCGTCGCGAGTGAGCCGAACATCGGCAGGGTTGATCCAGTCTTTTTTGCCATTGTCGGCTTCACGATAAAACGTGTCGGCAATGACCATGCCCTGCGTGAGCAAACGCTTGAATGGCTCATCGCCAGCGAGCAAGCCTTCATCGCGCATGAGCTTATGGAAAAAGCGTGCGTAGAGTAGATGCAAAATGGCGTGCTCGATGCCGCCAATGTATTGATCAACAGGCAGCCATAGTTTGCCGGCGGCTGGCTCGACCATGGCCGTTGTGCTTTGCGGTGATGCATAGCGCGCGTAATACCATGACGACTCCACAAAGGTGTCCATGGTGTCGGTTTCGCGCTTCGCTGCCGCGCCGCAGCGTGGGCAGGTGGTCTCATAGAACTCGGGCATGCGCGCGAGCGGTGAGCCAGCGCCATCGGGTACAACATCTTCAGGAAGCACGACGGGTAGTTGATCTTCGGGCACCGGCACATCACCGCAGCTTGCGCAGTGAATGATGGGGATTGGGCAGCCCCAATAGCGTTGGCGTGAGATGCCCCAGTCGCGCAGACGGAACTGGGTTTTGCGCGCGCCATGGCCGTTGGCTTCTAAGTCGGCAACGATGGCATCGAAGGCTTCGGTCACGCTCAGGTCATTGTATTTGCCGCTATTAATGCTGGTGAGGCCAGTTTTTTGGCCGTACCAGTCTTGCCAGTTGTTTGCGTCAAAGTCGCAGCCTTCGTTGGTGTAGACCGACAAAATCGGTAGCGCATATTTATTGGCAAAGGCAAAGTCGCGTTCGTCATGAGCGGGTACGGCCATCACTGCACCTTCACCATAGCCCCAGAGCACATAGTTGGCGACATAGACAGGCAGTTTGCGGCCATTGAGCGGATGGATAACGAACTGGCCAGTAGCCATGCCCTTTTTCTCCATCGTCGCCATGTCGGCTTCGGCGACTGAGCCAGCTTTGCATTCGGCAATAAACGCTGCGAGCTTGGGGTTGTCAGTGGCTGCGCGTTGCGCCAAGGGGTGCTCGCCAGCTACGGCAACATAGGTCGCGCCCATGAGTGTGTCGGGGCGGGTGGTGTAGACCTTGAGTTGGCCATTGATGCCAATGCTGAGCTCGTCGTAATCGAAGCTGATGTCGGCGCCGAAACTTTTGCCGATCCAGTTGCGTTGCATGGTTTTGACTTGCTCAGGCCAGCCATCGAGCTGATCAAGGTCTTGCAATAATTGCTCGGCGTATTGTGTGATGCCGAAGTAATACATGGGGATTTCGCGCTTCTCGACCAGTGCGCCGGAGCGCCAGCCGCGACCATCAATAACTTGTTCATTGGCAAGCACGGTTTGGTCGATAGGATCCCAGTTCACACTGCCCGACTTTTTATAAATCACGCCTTTTTCAAATAGGCGGGTAAATAGCCATTGTTCCCAACGGTAATAGTCTGGCTTGCAGGTGGCGATTTCGCGCGACCAGTCGATGGCCAGCCCTAAGGATTTGAGCTGGGTTTTCATGTATTCGATATTGGCGGAAGTCCACTTCGCTGGTGCCACGGAATTGTTCATTGCGGCGTTTTCAGCGGGCAGGCCGAAAGCGTCCCAACCCATGGGCTGCATGACATTGAAGCCATTTAGGCGTTTGAATCGACTGAGTACATCGCCAATGGTGTAATTGCGCACATGGCCCATGTGCAGCTTGCCGCTGGGGTAGGGAAACATCGATAAGCAATAGTATTTAGGACGAGTGTCGTTATCACTGGCGACATGCGCTTGCGTGGCTTCCCACTCGGCTTGGGCGGCGGCTTCAAGGGTCTGTGGTAAATACTGTTCTTGCATAAATATAAAACTCATCGAATTACGCGAAATGCGCCATAGGATACGCTATGCGCTCTGGCCGCGGTATAGCAGCGGCCGCTCGTGCGCTGATCTAACTGGGAATGACCGATGCCGATGACACAAATTATTCATGCGTTATTACTGCCGCCGGCCTTGCTTTGCTGGATGGGTTTGCTGGCGTTATTACTGGCCTGGCGAGGCTGGCGTATCAGTGCAGCGGCAGTGGCATTGCTGGCGATTGCGCTGAATTACGCCTTAGCCACACCAGTGGGGGCCTATGCCATTTCGCATCCTTTAGAGCGGCGCGTGTCAGCGCTGAATGATCTGGCGCAGATACCCGGCGCCGGCTATCAGGCCATTGTTGTGCTTGGCGGTGGTCGCTATGACGCCGCGCCAGAATTTGCTGGCGCCGATGCGATGAATAGCGAAATGCTCACGCGCCTGCGATATGCCGCTCGCGTTGAGCGCGCAACGAAATTACCAATTCTCGTTACCGGTGGTTCGCCTGCGGGCAAGGTGGATGATGAGGCCAGCTTGATGGCGCAGTCATTGCTAGAGGATTTTCGCGTGCCCGTGCGCTGGCAGGAGCGGTTGTCGCGCACCACGAAAGAAAATGCTGAGCTGAGCTGGGCCATGCTGTCGCCGCTGGGCATTAAACGCATTGTCTTAGTCAGTCATGCCTCGCATTTACCGCGAGCACAGGCACTGTTTGAGCAAGTGGGCTTTCAGGTGCTAGCGGCACCAACGGGCTTCACGACCGAAGGCGCAGAATGCCGACCAATTATTTGCTATACGCCGCAGCACAGCTCATTGCTTGAGATGCGGCGAGCTTTGCACGAATGGCTGGGGCTGGCTCGCGATGCACTCGTCGTTCATTGAAAGCGTAAGGCCTCAATAGGCCGTAATTTTGCTGCGCGATTGGCGGGGTAATAGCCGAAGAAAATGCCAATTGCGCCGGCAACCCCGAAAGCCAGCAGCAATGAGCTGAGCGTGACAATTACTAGCAAGTCGAAAATCAGTGCCACGCTTAAGGCGATGCCGATGCCAACTGCGACGCCAATAATGCAGCCGACCAATGAGATCACTACAGCCTCCAGTAAGAACTGCAGGCGAATGGCGTTTGGCCGTGCCCCGATGGCCATACGAATACCGATTTCACGCGTGCGCTCAGTGACCGAGACCAGCATGATATTCATGATGCCAATGCCTCCGACAAGCAATGAAATGCCTGCAATGGCCCCCAGTAGTAGTGACAAAATGGCTGTGGTTTCGGCAGCGGTATTCGCCAGTGCTGTCAGGTTTTGCAGCGTGAAGTCGTCTTCGGCATCGTTACTGAGGCGATGGCGCTGACGCAGATTAATTCGTAGATCACGCTCGACGCGCGGCATCGCTGCCTCACTAATGGCTTGCACCATGATCATGCGCACCGAGTTACGAAAGCGATTGCCAAAAAGTTTGCGCTGCGCAGTGGTGATGGGAATGACGATAGTGTCATCTTGATCGCGGCCATCGAGACTTTGACCTTTACTGCCCAGCACACCGATGACTTGAAATGGCAGGTTCCTAATGCGCAGGGTTTCACCAATCGGATCTTCATTGCCAAATAAATTGCTGGCGACCTTTTTACCGATTACGGCGACTTGCGCGGCCGATTGAATTTCGGGCTGATCAAAGGCGTAGCCAGAAGCAATAGTCCAGTCGCGCAAAGTGAAGTAGTCGATGTTTGAGCCTACGACGTAGGTGTTCCAGTTTTGCGCACCATAAATGACTTGCGAGCTCGATTGCACGACCGGTGCGGCGGAGGCAACGCCTGTTATCTCGCGTAAGGCACTAGCGTCATCGACAGTGAGGCTGGGTGCGCTGCCATAACCACTGCGCACGCCATTGGCACTAGTGGCGCCGGGTAAAATGATGAATAGATTTGAGCCCATACTTTTGATCGAGTCATTAACACGGGTTTGCACACCTTGGCCGATGGCGAGCATGGCGATGACTGCGCCAACGCCGATGATCATGCCAAGCATGGTGAGAAAGCTGCGTAGGCGGTTAGCTTTCAGTGCCAGTAAAGCCTCACGGAGCATTAACCACCACATGGCGTGGTTCCTGATGTGGCTGCATTGCTTTCAATCATAGTTGCTGGCTTCAAGCCCTCGCTTGCTGGCCCATCAAACTCTTTATGGCCATCGACTAAGCGCACCAAGCGTTGCGCATGAGCTGCAATGTCGGGCTCGTGTGTGACCAGCACTAGTGTGATGCCTTCTTCACGGTTGAGCTGGCCAAACAGCGCCATGATTTCTGCGCTGGTATGTGTGTCTAAGTTACCGGTGGGCTCATCGGCCAAGATCAAGGCTGGGCGATTGACCAATGCGCGGGCAATGGCGACGCGCTGCTGCTGACCACCAGAGATTTCACTGGGTAATGCCTGAGTGCGTTGACCTAGGCCTACGCGCGCGAGCATGTCACTGGCGCGCTGCTCGCGCTCCGCTTTTGCTACGCCAGCATAGGTCAAAGGCAGGGCAACATTGTCGAGTAAGCTGGAGCGCGGTAGCAGGTTGAAGCCTTGAAAAACAAAGCCGATGGTGCGGTTGCGTAAGTCGGCGAGCTGATCATCATTGAGTGAATTGACTAGTTCATTAGCCAAGATGAAGTCGCCACCGTTGGCGCTATCGAGACAACCCAAGATGTTCATCAGGGTTGATTTTCCCGAGCCAGATGGCCCCATGATGGCAACGAATTCGCCGCTCTCAATAGTTAAGTTGATGCCGTGCAAAATCCGCACTGGGCCAACGCCGCTAGGATAGTCCTTAACGATTTGTTTGAGCTCAATGACCTTGGCCATTAGTCTCTCATCCGAAACTTCATGCCTTTGCTGGCCACTTCCTCTGCCGACAACACTTGCTCGATGACCACTTTGTCATTCACTTTTAGTGCAGGCTTGTCGCCTAGCACTTCAGTAAAGCGGCGATCGGTTATGCCTAGCGTCACACTGATTGGCTTTAAGCCATCGGCTGTCTGTTGCCAGACTGTGCCCTTTTGGCCGGCCTTAGCTTTTAAGCCGGGCTTACTTTGCGTCATGGGCTCTTCTTCGCTAGGCGCTAGCTTGGCATCTTCGGGGGGTCGAAAACGCAGCGCAGCCGTTGGCACACGTAAGACATTTTTGCGCTCTTGGGTGTCAATAGTGACGTAAGCCGTCATGCCGGGCAGGAGTTGGCCATCAGTGTTATCGACACGAATGATAACGGCATAGGTCACCACATTTTGTTCGGTTAATGGGTTTAGACGAACTTGTGCTACTTCGCCCACAAAGCGTTTGTTGGGGTAAGCATCGACGCGAAATTTTGCGCTTTGACCTACGTGTATGCCGCCAATATCGGACTCTGTGAAATAAGCATCGATATTCATTTGGCGTAAGTCTTGTGCAATTTTATAAAGCTCAGGTGTTTGAAAGCTGGCGGTTACTGTTTGGCCAACATCGACGGCGCGAGACACCACAACACCAGAGACTGGTGAGCGAATTACGGCATAGCTCAGATTGACTTGGTCGCGTTGCACTTGTGCTTGCGCCTGCGCCACACGTGCTTTCGCTTCTGCTAAGGCTTGGCGGGCTTGATCAACCTCTTGCGTAGAAGCAAAGCCTTCGCTGGCTAAAGGGCCGATGCGCCGCCAATTGGCATTGGCGAGGGCTAAACTAGCTTGTGCGCTGTTTAGGTTGGCACGCGACTGTGTAAGTTGAGCTTGCAATAATGAGTCATCAAGGCGCATCAGCACTTGGCCAGCGCTGACCTTGTCGTTGAAGTCGGCGGTATAGGAAGTGACGATGCCAGAGACTTGGGTGCCAACGGAGACCAGTGTGACGGGGCTGAGCTGGCCATTGGCTGATACAGTTTGGGCAATATCGCCGCGATCGACGCTGGCGAACTCATAGCGCGGCGCATCACCGCCGTTAAAGCAGCTGCGCATGATGAGGGCAGCGATAACAATAAGGCCGAAGATGGCAAGCCAGCGGAGACGAAAGGCGGTCATGGTTGGATATCCTGAAATGCGGCATCGGGTGAGGCGGTGAGTAGACCGGCGGCGCGCGCGAGTTGAACGCGGGCGCTGGCCCAGTCGAAGCGTGCGCGGGCTTGTTGTTGTCGGGCATCGGCCAAGGTGCTTTGGGCAGTTAAGACATTAAGCACATTGCCTAAACCAGCACGGTAGCGCGCTAAAGCGGCGCGGCTAGATTCGGTAGCTGATGCCAGCAAGCTGTCGGTAGCATCGATGCGCGAACGAGCAGTATTAACTTGCTGCCATGCCAGCCATACATCAAGACCGACTTGTTGGCGAATGCGATCGAGCTCAAGCGCCTGTTGGTCAATTTGGCTTTGCGCACCCCGCTCCTGATAGCGTTGCTGAAAGCCGGTAAATAGAGGCAGTGTTGCCGTCACAGCAACTTGACCGGAGTCGCGTTGGCCAAAACTATCTCGGCTATCGCCAGCACTGGCGTTGAGGCTAATGCGCGGCAGGCGTTGCGCAGCTAATTGATCTAGTGCTGACTCAGCAGCGGCGACTTGCTGCTCCTGCGCAATACGTTCTGGTCGGCGCTCATCGGCCAGTTGCATCAATACCGCAAGTGCCGGCGGCGCACTGAGCTGGCTTGGTTCGGGTAGCGTTGTCTGCGCTGTAAGTGTTGTATTCGCTGGGTAGTTGGCGAGCACGGCTAGCTGGCCATTGCTGGCGGCAAGTTCGCCTTCGCGCTGGATGAGCACCAACTCTGCTTGAGCCAATGCAGTTTGCGCTTGTAGTGTGTCTTCGCGTGTGCCAATGCCAACTTTAATACGTTTTTCAGCGGCCTCGGCTGTCTCTTTTGCGGCAGCTAAGGATGCTTTTGCGCTAGCGACGCTAGCCTCTGCGGCGAGACGGTTAAACCAAGTAGCAACCGCTTGCGCTGCAAGACTATGAATGCTGGCGTCTGCACTGGCTTGAAGGCTGGCGAGAGTGCTTCTTGCTTGTGAGACACCGGCTTCGCGGCCGCCAAAATCATAAAGTAGCCAGTTCGCATTAGCACCTAATGTGCGTTGATCAGGGTCAGTGCCGGCTACGCGATCGCCAAAGTCTCGACTGCTGCTGGCACTAATATTTAGGCTGGGATAGTAATTTGAGTTAGCGACACCAACTTGTGCGCGCTGAGTTTGCACACGTTGCCATGCCGCACGGGTGTCTAGGTTTGCACAGAGGCTGCGCTCTACATAACGCGCGAGTGTGAGTTGAGTGTCTTGGCTAATATCGAGGCAGGCGGCCGCAGCGGTAGTGCTAGCTTGTGCTGTGCTCACGCCAATGCTGAGCGCAACTAAACCCAGTATGTTTTGCCAAGTGACCCGTTTCATTAATTGTTATCTCTTGAGCTGTCGCTTCGCGAGAGGGCCGAGCGTAAAGCATCCTCTAGCGTGCTATGCAGGAAACGATAGTCAGCGCTGAGTAGGCGAGTGGGCATGACGCGCTGACCCTCGAGTAAAAGTGTGGACATTTCGCCAAGGCCTAACTTCAGCACGCTGGCAGGCACACGTAAAAATGCTGGGCGGCGTAATAGCCTAGCTAATGTGCGAGTGAATTCGGCATTGCTCACTGGTGCAGGAGCGGTGAGGTTGAACACGCCGTGCAATGAGCGATCGGTGAGCATGCGTAGAATCACTTGAACCACATCACTGCGCGAGACCCAGGACAAATACTGCTCACCATTGCCTAAAACGCTTCCTAAACCTAAGCCAAACACTGGCAATAAGCGGCGCAACATGCCGCCTCCTGAGCCTATAACGACGCCTAAGCGCAAAGTACATACGCGGGTACTTGGCGGCGCTGCAGCAAGCGCGGCTGCCTCCCAGTCACGACAAAGATGATGGGTGTAGTCGCTACTTTCAGCGGATGATTCTTCATCTAAAATTCGCTCGCCTTGGTTGCCATACCAACCAACAGCAGAGCCTGAAATAAGTACGCTCGGTTTGTGCTTAGCACGGCGTAACCAATCGCCAAGCGACTCGGTCAATAGCACGCGACTGGCGTGAAGTTCGAGCCTTCTTTGAGTAGTCCAAGGTTTGTCAGCGATACCTTCACCAGCAAGGTTGATGACGGCGTCGAAGACTTCGTCACGTGCTAGCGCATCGAGTGAGGAAACAAAGCGTAGGCGGCCAGTGTCGGCCCAAGCGGCATAATGTCTTGTCATCTTTTCGGGTTGGCGGGTAAGCAATGTTAAGTGGTCGCCTTGGGCTTGATCGGGCGCACCGACTAATACGGGCACGAGCTGCGCGCCAATAAATCCTGTGCCGCCGGTGATCAAAATATTCATCGCAGGCATCCCTGTGTCATCATCGATTTTTAAGTCTAGTGTGGCTGCAGGCATTGTGCCTATGGCGAGTACTGAACAGAAGCGTAGATCAGACACAATTGGTGAACTTTACATGACTTTACCCATAAACCCCGCTGAGCCAAATGCCAGCACTCAAGGCATGAGTTTTAAAGCTGCGCCTGCAAAAAAGCTTTCAGTGCACTTAGTTACCGGTTTTTTAGGCGCCGGCAAAACCACCTTGATTTCACGCTGGATGGCCGAGAAGCCAGTTGATGAACGCTGGGCAATTTTAGTCAATGAGTTTGGTCAAATCGGCATCGATCAAACGGCGTGGGCAGGCGATGATGTATTCATTCAGGAAGTCGCAGGTGGCTGTATTTGCTGTTTACAAAACATGCCGTTGCAATTGGCGCTGGGAAAAATAACCAGTCGTGGCGATATTGATCGCCTGATCATTGAGCCGACAGGGCTTGGTCATCCAACACAAATTATTGAGACGCTAGAAGAGGCGCACTGGCAA
>CAXIBK010000037.1:0-14131 GCA_964022225.1 uncultured Paraperlucidibaca sp. | reverse complement strand
CCCAGTAGCTGGTCGCGCCACCGTGTTTGTATTCCCCGACTTAAATACCGGCAACACCACCTACAAAGCGGTACAGCGTAGCGCCAACTGCGTCAGTGTTGGCCCCATGTTGCAGGGCTTAAATAAGCCGGTGAATGATTTGTCGCGCGGCGCATTGGTCGATGACATCGTCTTTACCATCGCGCTCACAGCCATTCAGGCGGCGACCGCTTAACGCTTCAGCGAACGATCCCGCGCTTAGTTTTCGCGCGGTGAGCGATGCACGGTTTGCGGCGCTAGCCGCATTTGGGTAAGGTCAGGGCTAATAAAAATACAGCCCCGACCCATGCCCTCATCATTTTTACATCGCACGCTCGACCGCTTTGAGCGCCTCGGCAACCGACTTCCGCACCCCACCTGGCTGTTTGTTTGGCTGTGTGTTGGCGTCGCCGTGCTCTCGGCCATTGCCAGCGGTTTAGGCTGGCAAGCCCCTTGGCCCGATGGCAGCCGCGTGGTCACCGCCGCCAACTTAATATCGCTCGATGGCCTGCGTTATGTACTGGCCAGCAGCGTGACTAACTTCACGCAATTCGCGCCCGTCGGCAGCGTCATGATCGCCATGCTCGGCCTTGGCTTAGCTGAGCGCTCAGGCTTGCTCGGCGGCATGCTCTCAGGCTTGGTGCGCCTCAGTGGCGGCCGTGGCTTGGCCTTTATTGTGGCTCTCGCCGGTGTTTTATCGAGTCTGGCTGTCGATGCCGGCTATGTCGTCATAATTCCGCTCGCGGGCCTGCTATTTGCGCGCGCGGGCTTGCCGCCATTAGCCGGTATTGCCTGCGCGTTTGCCGGTGTTTCGGCGGGCTTTTCCGCCAATATCGCCATCGGCCCCGTGGATGCCATTTTGGCCGGCATTACCACCGAAGCCGCTCGCACTGTCTCGCCCGATGCCACCGTGGCCATTACCGCCAACTATTATTTTATTGCCGCCTCAACGCTGTTGGTGACGCTGGTGATTACCGCGATTAATGCGTGGATTGTTCAGCCCCGCCTGCAAGCAGCTGAGGCGATGATGGCGCATGACGCGGTGAAGCATGCGCCGGGCATGGCACTCGATGTGACCGAGCCGGATAAAGCCGCCGAGCTTTCAAGCGCTAACGCCAATGAACCTGACGACAGCCATTTGCATCGCGCCGGCAGCCTCGCCGCCTTGCTCTGGACGCTGCTCATCATTGCCGCCTGCGTCTGTGCCGTGTGGCCCGCCGATGGCGCTTTACGCGGCCCCGATGGCAGCATTTCGCGCTCGCCCTTGGTACAAGGCATTGTCGTCGTCATCGCCTTTACCACAGGCATCGCCGGCATCCTCTACGCACGCTTTAGTGGCCGATGGTCACGCGCCAGCGACTCCGTGGCCGCCATGGAAGACACTTTCAAAAGTCTCGCGAGCTATCTCGTGCTGATGTTTTTCGCCGCACAATTTGTCGCCTGGTTTAACTGGAGCCAGCTTGGCCAACTGCTGGCCATTGAAGGCGCAGCCACGCTTCAGCAAGTCGCCCTAGCACCAACTGCGTTGCTGCTGCTCTTTGTTTTAGCAACTTTTATCATCAACTTATTCATTGGTTCCGCCTCAGCAAAGTGGGCCCTCATGGCACCTGTCTTCGTTCCCATGCTACTGCTCTCCGGCATCCCTGCCGAATCCACGCTCGCGGCTTACCGCGTGGGTGATAGCGTCGGCAATATCATCACGCCACTAATGCCCTATTTCGCCATGGTCGTCGCCTTCGCGCAGCGCTATCAGCCTGCCGCCGGCGTTGGCACCTTGGTCGCTCTCATGCTGCCCTACTCACTGATTTTGCTCGTGCTGTGGGGTGGGTTTCTCGGACTTTGGCTCAGCCTCGGCTGGCCATTGGGTCCTGTTTCATAAGTACAACTGTGGTGTCTGAGCTTCGCTTGGGCGCTGTTATGGCCTGCGAGGTGTTTTGTGATTTGGAGTTTCCTGCTGTTTCTTACCGGCTTTGCGCTGGTCGGTGTGAGTGCTGCGCGCAAAAGTCGCGGTACGGCCGACGATTATTACCTAGCCAGTCGTGATGTATCGCCGGCACTCGCCGGTCTCTCGGCAGTCGCCACCAATAACAGCGGCTATATGTTCATTGGCGTCATCGGCTACACCTACGCCACCGGCTTTGCCGCCATCTGGCTGATGATAGGCTGGATCAGTGGCGACTACGTGGCCTCGCGCTATGTGCATGCCCGCCTGCGTCGCCTCACTGAAGCCACAGGCGCCGTCAGCTTTGCCGATGTCCTCAGCCATTGGCATGGCCAACGCGATGTCGTGCTGCAACGCCTGCTTGCGCTCATCTCACTGGTGTTTTTGTTGGCCTATGCCAGTGCACAACTCGTTGCCGGTAGCAAAGCACTGCATGTGCTGTTTGACTGGCCTATGGCCACGGGGGCGTTCCTCGGCGCCGGCCTGGTGCTGCTTTACTGCTTGGCCGGTGGTATTCGCGCCTCCATGTGGACCGACGCCGCTCAATCTTTCGTGATGATCGGCGCCATGAGCCTGATGCTGGTTGTTGCCACGCTCAATCTCGGCGGCCTAGATGCTGTCTGGCAACAACTTCATAGCATCCCCGGCTATATGAATGCCTACCCGAAAGACCTCGCATTACCAGGTTTAGCCGGTGGCGTACTGTTTGCCGTGAGCTGGTTTTTCGCCGGGCTCTCGGTGATCGGCCAGCCGCATGTCATGGTGCGCTTTATGGCGTTGAATAACGGTGCGCACATGAATCGCGCACGACTGTGGTACTACCTCTGGTTCATCGCCTTTTACGCCATGGCCACTGGTGTTGGCCTACTCTCGCGACTATACCTGCCCGACACGGCCAACTTCGATGCCGAATTAGCCCTACCCACGATGGCACTGGAGTTACTGCATCCGGTCTTGGTCGGCCTCGTATTAGCCGGCGTTTTCGCCGCCACGCTCTCTACCGCCGACTCGTTAATCTTGAGCTGCTCGGCCGCGCTCACACATGACCTTGTGCCAGGCTCGAACAAATTATCGCGACTGAAGTGGGGCACCGTGATCATCACAGCGCTCGCGCTAATCTGGGCTTTGAGTAACACCCAGAGCGTATTTAACTTAGTCATCATGGCGTGGTCGGGCTTGGCCAGCGCCTTAGCGCCGCTGCTGATTTGCCGTGTGATGGGCGGCCAACCGCCGCGCTGGGCGCGCTTCGTCGCCGTCATTGTCGGCTTAAGTGTCGCCATTGCCTGGCGCTATTTAGGCTGGCAATCGGCGCTATACGAAGGCATGGCAGGCATGACTGCTGGTGGACTGATCTTGCTAATGTCCATTGCCATGAGTACTAGGCGCTACGCTTCACCTTAAACCATGCCGCATAAAGTGCTGGCACAAACAGTAGCGTAAGGCCGGTGGCAACCACTAAACCACCCATAATGGAGATCGACATCGGCCCCCAAAACACACTGCCCGACAGCGGTACCATGGCTAAAATAGCCGCTGCCGCCGTCAACACCACCGGCCGCGAACGGCGCACCGTAGCATCAACAATAGCTTGCCACGGCTCATGACCTTGCTTGATGTCCTGCTCAATTTGGTCGACCAAAATCACCGAATTACGCATGATCATACCCGCTAGCGCGATGACGCCAAGCAGCGCCACAAAGCCAAATGGCACATTGAAGATAAGCAGCGCTGGCACCACACCAATCAGCCCCAATGGTGCGGTCATAAACACCATAAACATCAGTGAGAAGCTCTGCAGCTGGAACATCAAAAATGCCAGCATGGCAATTAGCATGATCGGAAATACGGCCGATAAAGCCTTGTTTGCCTTCAAACTTTCCTCAATCGCACCACCTTGCTGAATTTCATAACCTGGTGGTAAGCGATCAATAATCGGCTGCAAGGTCGGCATGATTTGCTGCGTGGCATATGGCGCTTGCACACCATCGGCTAAGTCACTGCGCACAGTGAGCTGCAAATGACGATTTCTCCGCCACAGTACTGGCTCCTCAAACACCGGCTCAAGACTGGCCACTTGGCTCAATGGCACTACGCCGCCAGTGCGCGAAAACAGCGACAAATCACCGATGCTATCGATGCGTGAACGCTCTTCTGGTGTGCCGCGAACCACAATATCGATAAGTTCTTCGCCACGACGGATTTGACTCACCGGCGCACCCGACAACGCGGTTTGCACAAGATCAGAAATATCGGCGCTACTGACACCCAACAGGCGTGCTTTATCTTGATCAATACGCAGCTTCATCGAGCGCACCTGATCATTCCAATCTAGCTGTGTGTCGCGCACTAACTTGCTCTGCCGCACGGTATCGCGCACATCGTAAGCAATACGGCGCACTTCCATGGGGTCGGGCCCAACAATACGAAACTGCACAGGGAAGCCCACCGGTGGACCAAACTCTAGGCGCAGCACGCGACCGCGCAAATCAGGAAATACCTCGTCTTTGTCAAACAAGTCCATGAGGCGAGCACGCACCGCCTCGCGTGCCTCCAAACCACCCGTTTGGATGACAAATTGAGCATAGCCAGGGTTAGGTAGTTCTGGCGCAAGCGAGATATAAAAGCGCGGCGAACCTTGACCAACATAAGCAGTGAAATATTCGATGTCTTTGTCTTTCGCTAAGATTTTTTCCAAGCGCTCGACTTCATGCTGCGTGGCCTTAATGGAAGAGCCTTCTTTTAAACGAAGCTCCACCAAAAGCTCAGGGCGCGATGCGGTTGGGAAAAATTGCTGCTGCACCAATTTCATGCCAAAGATAGACAGCACAAAGAGGCTAGCAGTAGCGATCAGCACGGTTTTACGATGCAGCACACAGTAATCGACCCAACGCCTTAAGTGCTTATAAATCGGCTTGTCATAGGGGTCGTGATGCGCTTTTTCTGCCAAGTCTTTAGGCAACATTAAGACGCCCAAATACGGCGTAAAAATGACTGCAACAAACCATGAAACGATCAGTGCAATGCCAACAATCCAGAAAATACCGCCGGCGTATTCGCCCGATGTCGAACGCGCAAAACCAACGGGCATAAAGCCAGCGATGGTTACCAGCGTGCCAGTAAGCATGGGAAATGCTGTCGATGTATAAGCAAAGGTGGCTGAGCGAACACGGTCCCAGCCCTGCTCCATTTTCACCACCATCATCTCTACCGCGATGATGGCATCATCGACCAATAGACCGAGCGCAATAATTAATGCGCCTAAGGTGATGCGATCTAGATGCCAACCAAAGGCATACATGATGACGGCGACAATGCCCAGAACCAGTGGCACCGAGGCGGCCACGACAATGCCAGTGCGCCAGCCGAGGAATAGAAACGACACTGCTAGCACGATGACCAACGCCTCTAAAAAGGCCTTCTCAAACTCCCATACTGATTGCTCAGCGACTTGTGATTGGTCAGCGTACTGCTCGATCTCGATGCCCACAGGCAGATCGGCGCGAATTTTCTCTATTTCAGCGGCCAAATCACGACCCAAGGTGAGAATATTGCCGTCGGCCACCATGGTGACACCGATCGCTAAAACGGGATGGCCATTGTGGCGAATACGAAAATCTGAAGGATCCTCATAGCCGCTGTAGACCTTGGCGATATCGCCTAAGCGCAGCAAGTTACCACCGGCCTCAACACTGACGCCGGCTACATCGGCAGCTGAGTGCAAACTACCATCGATGCGAGCAAAAACACGGTCACTTTTGGTGTCGATAGAGCCTGCTGGGCGCACCTGGTTTTGCTGCGCAATGGCGGCAAAGACGGCCTGCGGCGCTAGCCCTAATGAGGCTAAACGGCGCGTGGAAAGCTCGACATAGACTTTTTCATCTTGCTTGCCGAGGATATTCACTTTGTTGGTATTTGGCACCGTTTGCAGGCGGCGTTTGACCAGCTCAGCGAACTCCTGCAGCTCGGCTTGAGTAATGCCATCGCCGCGTAGTGCATACAGTGATGTGTAGACATCGGTGTATTCGTCGTTATAAAACGGCCCACGTACGCCGGCAGGAAACTCAGCGCTGATATCGCCAATTTTTTTGCGCGCCTGATACCACAGCTCTTTCAGCTCATCGCCTGAGTGTCGGCCATTGATGCTCAGGGTCATGCCGCCATAGCCTTGGCGCGAAAAGCTATGCACGAAGTTCAAATGAGGCAACTCTTGCACGGCACGTTCCATGCGATTGAGCACTTCGTTTTGCAACTCTTCAGCACTGGCACCGGGCCAGGCAACCACGGCTGTCATCGCCGGCACGTTGAAGTTGGGGTCTTCCAAACGGCCTAGCTTAGTAAATGAAAAAATGCCCGCCAGCAGTGAGGCGATCATTAAAAATAAAACGATGGTGCGATGATTTACCGCCCATTCGGAAAGGTTGAAACCTTTCATGGACGCGCCCCAGCGGCTGCTGGCTGATTCAAGCCGGCGCCACTGCGCTCAACGGCACGAACCTGCATCTTGGCATCGAGCTTTTGCACACCAGCGATGACTACTTTCGAACCATTCGGCACGCCTTTAACGGCTACTGTGTCGTTGTTATAGCTCAGCACTTGCACTGCCTGCCTTTGCAAAGTTGGCGCTTTATCATTGACTAGCCAAACTGAGACTTTATCGCGCGCCTTCACTAAGGCCGTCGCAGGTAAAATAACCGCTGTAGATGGCGCTTCAGCAGACTTCATCACAACCTGCGCGGTCATGCCCAAATGCAACGCTGCAAGCTGCTCTGGCGTGGCATTGTGTAAGGAGAAGCGCGCGCGATACGTGCGTAATGGCTGCGAGGCAGCTGGCGAAATTTCGCGTAAACGCAGAGCGATGCGTGGTGCATCTGAGCCCCAAATATCGGCCTCAGCCTCCTGCTTAGAAACGGTGGCCATCAAGCCTTCAGGGATATCAGCGGCAATTTCCATTTCACCCGGCTTGGCTATCGAAACTACCGGCATACCCTCGCCAATAACTTGCCCTGCCTCGGCACGAACAGCCGTCACCACGCCATCATAGGGAGCGGCTAAACTAGAGTAACGCAAGCGATTTCGGGACAGATCGGCTTGGCGCTGGGCTTGCTGATACTGGGCTTTTGCTGCTTCAGCGCGGGCGGTTTGGCGCTCACTATCTGCCACGCTAATAGCACCGGCCTTCACCAAAGTCACCATGCGTTTAGCATCGGCATTGGCTTGGTCATACTGTGTTTTAGCCACACGTACCTGATCTTGCGCAGCAGCAGATGCGAGCTGATAGTCACTGCCATCGAGCTGCATGAGCACTTGGCCCCTGCGCACTGTTTGCCCAAGCTCAACTGAGCGCTTAGCAATACGCCCAGCGACTTGAAAGCCGAGATCGCTGGCGTAACGCGCACTTACTACACCTGGCACACTACGTTCAGTGCTCATGGCATTGCCACTAGCCCCAACTGTCATCACCAACACTGGCCTAGGCTCAGCTTCGACCTCTGCGTTACTTGATGAGCAAGCGCTCAACGTAAGCAGCGCGGATGCAAAAAAAATGGCGCTAGCAACATAGCATTGGCTAGAAAAGTAACGCGGGAAACGTGCATTCATGATGACAAGCTCAACAAAAGTGGCGGATGTTCTTTTAGTATCCTTGATACAAACAGAACAGACTTTGACCATTAACTAGACCATGCCGTATAGTAATAAAACCAATTAAATAGACTGTCAAGTAAAGCCATGAGCAAAGATCAACCAACCATTGCTAAGCGCGGTCGCCCACGCGACCCAAAACGCTTGCAAAAAATCTTCGAAGCCGCCTCGCAGCAGTTTCTCGAGCATGGCTATGATCGCGTCAGCATGGACGCCGTGGCGAGCGCTGCCGGCGTCTCGAAAATGACCTTGTACAACAACTTTGCCAGTAAAGAGGCACTGTTTGAGGCCTGCGTGGCCTATCGCACCGCAGGTATATTTGCCGGCTTTAGTGACGACATGCTCGATCCAAAGCGTCCAGCCGAAGCACTCACTCTCATCGCCCAGCAATTCGTCTCACTCATGCGCGCCGATGATGTCATCCGCATCCACCGCGTCATGTTTGGTCTAGCCACAACGCATCCCGATATATGCGCCCGCTTCTACAGCGCCGGTCCTGAACATGTGAACCTGTATGTGCAGGATTATTTAAAGGCCGCAGTGACAGCCGGAAGCTTAGTTATTAACAATATTTCACAAGCGGCCGATCAGTTTTTAGCGCTGAATTTGGGGCGCACACATTTCAAGGCCACCATGGGTTTAGGCAAGCCTAGCATCGAGGCCGATGCGTTATTGGTACACGAGAATGTGGCAATGTTTATCGCGCGCTATGGGACGTAGGGTTTAGCTAAACGGCTCCCCTTTTTGACTCACGATATTCGCTGGGCGAGCAGTTCAACCAACGACGAAATGCGCGTACGAAGCCCCCCGAATCCATAAAGCCCAAATGCGCTGCCAACTCATCAATTTTCATCGATGAGTTCTCCAGCAGCTGCATGGCAAGCTTGAGCCCTCTTGTTCTAGCTTACGCCTCAGTGTCCGAGGAGACATGGCGAGCGCGGCGGCTATATCATCCAGTGAGCTACTCAAGCCTAAGTCGCCCAGCAGCTTTTGTCTCACTCGCCCCGACACGCCAGAAATACTTATTCGCTGCATGCGCAAACGGCATTGCTCTTCTAGCAATAGCACTAATCCAGCATCGTAATTAGCAAACGGCAGATCTGCTTCTGCTCGACTCACCGTAATGCTATTTTTCTTTGCGTTGAAGACAGGCTTGATGCCACAGAGCCTCTCGATGAGCTCGGCATCAATGCTGAGCTGCCCCGTAAATTGCAGCTTTTTTATGCCAAAGCCCGATAGCGACAGCTCTTTAATTAAATTGATGGCGGTAGCCATATCACGCTCTAGCAAAAACTGCCGAAGGTGTGGCGATATAACACTCGGATCAAGGCTGACACCACATTCATCGTCGTCATCGATCAAGGCGATTTTGCAATAGACTGTGCTTAACGGCAGATATCGCATGCCGATTAGCACCGCATCGCGCAAGGTTCTACTCGTGCGCAAGGCAAAACCCCAAGCCCCAAAAGTAGCCAAGTTATATTGCAAACCAAGCTCAAAACCCATCGCAGGGCCATCGGGCAGGGCCAGCATCATATTCTCAATAAGCCGCATTTCTTGCGCGCGGCTAACCATGCCGTCAGCGCTAGATAGTGCCTCCTCGGATATACCAGTGCCGAGTAAACAGCTAGCCCTATCCATACCCCGATGCAGAGCAAAGTTGATCATGACCTGGCTCACAGCCGCGGGGTGCAGCTGTTCTTCATGCGTGGACATAGATGGTGGAACCTTTTTTCCGTTACTGAATATGGCCGCAGATTCACTACCGATGGCCACGCTGGCAGTAGTGATGCTTGCTATGAAGTCCTATGGTTCTAAGTTAGCACTACGAGGAATACTAACGATGGAAATTGATCGCGCCGCATTGAACAAGCAAGCCATTGCCAGCGCCAAGCACTATATGGGCAAAATGGCCTGGCCGACAATCGCGCTCACCGTCAGTGTCGTGACAGCTTTTATTTTATGTTTGGCATTATTTGCTAGCGGCGCGCTTTCGCCATGGCTGACGTTTATCGCCTGTGCGGCGCTAACGTATATGTCATATACCCCACTGCATGAGGCTGCTCACGGCAATATCCATGGCCAAAATGATAAGTACAAATGGCTTAATGATCTCTGCGGCTACTTAGTCGCGCCCATCATTGCCATTCCTTATGCCTCTCACCGTATTGAGCACTTTACTCATCACCGCTATACCAACCAAGCCGACAAAGACCCCGACTTCATTGTCAGCGGCATGGGTAAAGGCGCTGTGTCTTTCATCACCACGATTTTTAAGTTTCTATGGACGCAAAATAGCTTTTTCGTCAAACACGGCTGGGCTGCTGCATCGCTAAAAGAGCGGAGCATTTACTGCCTAGAGGTTGCGGTATCGCTAGGCTGGCGAACTGCTTTTCTCACCTTTGTCGATCAGCCAGGCACGTTCGCTGTAATACTTTTAGGCTATATTTCTGGGGGAATATTTACTGCGTATTGGTTCGCCTATCGGCCACATTTTCCCTACGACCAAACACAGCGTTATCGCACCACGAGCAGCTTAATCATGCCGGCATGGATGAAGCCTGTTGAGTGGTTTTGGTTTGGCCAAAACCTACACTCCATCCATCACCTTTTCCCACGCGTGCCGTTTTACCAATATCACGCCTTGCATCGTGATATTGAGCCGATATTGCGGGCTCACGACACACCAATTATCGGTATTTTTAGCCGAATGCCGGTATCACCTAGCGCGCTGCAATAAGCAGCGCTAGCTTGGCAACAGGCGCGTGGCTTAGCCGTATTTTTGCTCATGGCGCAGCAATACTTTCTCTACTTTCGCCAAGGCGGCTTGAATTCTCGAAGAGATGGACCGCCCTTGCAGAGCATCGGGTAGTAGTACGGCCGAATGAGCGGCGCAGAGCTGCTCGGCATCCTGCCATTGCGCCGCCAGTTGCACAGCCCACGCCCTAAACTCCTGCGCCGCTAAAGACCGCTTTTGCAAAGCACTTGCCAAGGTCAAATGGAAAGTTACTTCAGGCTTTTTAAGCTTTCCTAACAAGCCAGGCAGCTGCAAATACATTAGCGTGTCATCGGCATGAATAATGCGCGATGGCTTGTGATAGGCCAACACAGATGAAAAGTGAATGTGCTCATTGTGCGAAATAAAGTCGACACCAGCGGGCACGGAAAACTCAAACTCATCGGCAAATAAACCTGCAAATGCGTCGGAATCAGTCAGTTCAGGCTGCCATGGCAACTCAGGAAATTTTTCTAAATGACGCTGAGTGCCATAGAGTTTTGCGTTTGGATAGTGTTGGTGGGCATTGCGCACATGAACGGTATGAAAAGGATGCAGGTTGATGATGGCCTCAATGTCCTGGCCATCACGAGTCAACGCATCGACTGTAGATTTCAGCTCACCTTGCAAAGTGTAGGCATCGAGCAAGATGAACTTCCCAGTCTTTTGCTTAACCAAGGATGCGTGGGTGCCGATATTTAAAATGCCCGCCACTTTAAACACGCCACGAATACTCCAGAAATGCTCCGACAGCGCGATGATTTCCTCTTTCATGGTTTCAATGCTCGTGAAAAATAGAGGGCAATTAAATCACTTTATTCCTTAGGCTTGATAGCGATCGAATGCGGAGTCACCGACCAAGTGCGAATTGGCGTATGGCCTTCGCGCTCCCAATCTGGCGGCATAATCAAATGCTTCACGCGCTGCGCCACTGGGCCCGGTGCCATGACATCACGCATCATGTCGACGGCTTCGTGTAGGTTAAGCACCACGGGGTTATACGAATTGATTTGCTGCGTAATGCCGAACTCAGCCTTCGCCACCTCGGGCTCAAAAGTGCCAAATAAGCGATCGAAAATAATCAGTGTGCCGCCGTAGTTTTTATCGATGTACTCAGGATTGCGACCATGGTGTACGCGGTGATGCGATGGCGTATTGAACACATACTCAAACCATGCCGGCAACTTGCCAATAGTCTCGGTGTGAATGAAGTATTGGTAGGCCAAGTTCACCGCCAAGCAGAACATGACAACGACTGGTGGCACACCTAACAGGCAGAGCGGAATGTAGAAAATCCAAATGCCGACAAAAGCATTAAGCAGGCTTTGGCGCATGGCCGTGGTGAAGTTCATCACCTGCCCGCTGTGATGCGGCACGTGAGCCGTCCAGAACCAACGCACGCGATGCGAACTGCGATGATAGATATAAAAGCACAGTTCCACGGCGACATAGATCGGCACAACCGTCCAAGCATTCACTGAAATGTCCATCAAGCGATAGCCATAAGCCCAGGAAAATACAGCGGCGGTAAACAACACCCACACAACGGCTTCAAACAGTTGATACGACGCCCCTAAAGACAGGTTGGCGAAGATCTCTTTGAGCTTAAAACTGGCCGTGTTTTTACGGCGCTTTTGCACAGCAAACTCAATAGCAAAGGCCAGCAAAAACAACGGCGTCATGCCGATCAAAAACACTTGCTTCCAATCAATGTTGTCGCCAAAAAACATGTGCAGCCAAGGCATAAAGAATGATGTTATAGCGTCCATGGTCTTTCCTCTTTTTAGTATTTCTACACAACACATAGTAGAGATAAGGCGACCTGCGCTCTTGACCAATATCACCAATTTTGTGCATTATCTGCCAAATGAGAAACCCATCGTCAGCGGCATCAATAGACCCTAGCGCCTTGGATTTGCTGAGCAGTTTTCTTGATCAGGAAGGCTTGCCAGCACTTGATCTGCGCGCACAATTAAAAGAGCTACGAGCCAGCTCGAGAGTGGCTATTGAGGCTTGGTGGCAGCTTTTGAAGGCAATCCATGCGCTCTGTCCTCGTGATGATTTAGGCCTAAAAATTGGCCAGTGCTTGCAGCCGCATCACGCCGGCGTACTGGGCTACCTGGGCATTTACAGCACCACGTTAGGCCAAGCGTTGATGCGCTTCCATCGATTTCAACCGCTGCTACACAACCTCGTACCAACGATATTTCGCGCCGAAGCTGGTGTTGTGATCATAGGCTGGAGCATCGAACGACGCTCCACACAGCTCTCAGATGATGTTTTTGTCTCAGGGCTAATGCGTTTTATTTCGCTGCTCACCGGCCGCGATGACATCAGGCCCATCTTGATGAAAACGCCGAATAGCCCACCAGCGCATCGCAACTTATACGAACAACTTTACGGTTGCCCCGTAGAGTTTCTCGCCAGCGTCAACGAACTGCACTTCCCTGCGCACTTCATGACATTGCCGGTGAACACCCAGGACCCTTATCTCAGGCCTGCTGGAGCGGCAAGCCGAGGCCATGCTGCAAGCATTGCCCAAGCTCGACCCACTGCTCTCTGATGTGCAGCAAGCGATCTTAGGCATTATGCAAGACGGCGCGCCCACGATGGCGCAAGTTGCGACGCGAATTGGCCTCGCCGAACGCAGTCTTTATCGCGCCTTGGAAGCACGAGGCATAGGCTTTAAAACGCTGGTTAACGCACTGCGCTTTGAGCTCGCAAAAGACTATTTATGCGATAGCGATTTGTCGCTGCCGGAAATTAGCCTGCTCTTGGGCTTTGCCGACCAAAGTGTGTTTACCAGAGCCTTTCGCCAGTGGAGCGGCACCACACCGCTGAAATGGCGAAAAGTTAGCTCATCAGGGGAATTGGCTGTTTCAAGCTGAGCTTATGGCTTCAGCTATTTCTCTCCGCACGAGCCGCATGCAACTTCTTATAACTCTCGATCAAGCGTAGATGTTTGTCCAAACCTTCAAGCTGCATATTGGTAGGTGTCAAACCATAGAAGCGTACGCTACCTTCCACCGAACCGACCACAGCCTCCATAAGCTCTTCACCAAACATGCGTTTAAAGTTAAACAGGTAGTCGTCTAGCTCATAAGTGTCATCGAGGGTGACTTCGAGCACCGCTCTCACGGCCTGATAAAACAGCCCGCGCTCAACGGTGTTGTCATTGAACTGTAGAAAGGATTCGGCTCGCTCTAGGGCTTGCTCATGCTCTTGCAAGGCTAGGTTTATCAGTAGTTTAAGCTCAAGTATGGTGAGCTGACCCCACACCGTATTTTCATCAAACTCAATGCCAATTAGGGTGATGATATCGGTCTGCTCATCGACTGAGCTGTCTTCCAAGCGCTCGGCTAAACTCGCTAATTGATCATCGCTTAGCGTATGCAAGTTGAGAATATCTTCACGGAAATCCAAGGCCTTATTGGTGTTATCCCAAATTAAATCTTCTACTGGATAGACCTCGGAATAACCCGGCACCAAGATACGGCAAGCCGGCGCGCCCAAGTCATTGCGCACGGCAACATATACCTCCTTGCCCATCGTGCTCAGGATGCCGAACAGGCGCGCGGCCTCCTCTTCATTGGTGCCAGAGAAATCCCATTCGCAGAAATCGTAATCGGCGCTGCTACTGAAGAAGCGCCACGACACCACGCCGCTGGAGTCAACAAAATGCTTTACCTAATTATTCGGCTCAGTCACGGACATGCTGTTAAACGTCGGCAGCGGCACATCGTTAAGGCCTTCAA
>CAXIBK010000036.1:0-14204 GCA_964022225.1 uncultured Paraperlucidibaca sp. | reverse complement strand
ACTGGCACTGGCACTGGCACTGGCACTGGCACTGGCACTGGCACTGGCACTGGCAACAGCGCCAGCCCATCAGCCAGCATTTTAGATTCAACTCAAATTCAATTAGGCAATGTCGTTAACGGCTTAAGTGCCCAACTTGCGCCCATTGATGCTAATTCACCATTAAAAGTGTCAGCTTTCATACGTTGCTTAAACCCAACAGTTAACCAATTACTCGATGGTCCAGATGCGCTGCTGACCAACTTACTTGCCACATTACAAGGTGGCGTTGGCGCAGGCATTAACAATGCTAGCTCAGCTTTTAATCCAGCACTCATTCAACAAGGTGTCATTGGCTTGGCTGGCGGCGTGCAATCTTTAACAGTGACTTTGCCCAATGCTCTGATGGCACTTGCTGGCCAAGGTTCGTGCACAAGCAATACCGGCCCTGGTGGTAACAATCCGCTTGAAACATTAACAAACTTAGCTACAGATCCTAGCAATCCACTAGCGCCACTATTTACAGCACTAACTAATGCAGGTGTGCCTTTCGATGGCGGTGTCGTTGGCGGGCCCACAGGCACTCCACTCGATATTATTTTAGCTCCGCTTACTCAACTGGCAGGCGGTGCAGGTGCGCCAGGCAGCGTAACTAACCTAGCCACTGTGGTTAATCAGCTCGGCGTTGGCGTAAACACCCTAAATGGCGCGCTTTTCCAAAATCTAGTTGGCCAAACTCAAGCCATTCCTGTGGTTGGCGGGCTTACTGAACTGCTAAGTGAAGCACTGGCCGATGTAGCTGCCGTATTAATTGATTTGGATAACCCAGCAACAACCAACCAGCAACTACTGGGCACGGTTAATCATTTGCTGACTAACGTGACAGGCTTATTCAGTGCTTTACCAGGTAGCAGCACAGCCGTAACACCCATTCAGAGTGCTATCGGAGCACTCACAGGCGGTTTAAACACCATCACATCACCCATTACTCAACTCTTGAGCATGATTGTTGTGCTTCCCGGCACATCGGCACCGTCTGGTGCAAACTTGCCCACTTCATGGATCCCTGTCTTGGGTGGCATCATTGATGGCCTTGTTGGCAACATAACGCCGCCAAACACAGGCAGTGGCTCTGGTAACGGCTCAGGCAGCTCGCCATCTCCAACAGATGCTCTGAATCAAATACCAGTAATTGGTCCAATACTGGGTGGTATTTTAGGCCCTCTATTCGGCCTCTTTGGTTGAGTATTTAATTGCCCATAAACAAAAGCCCTCATAAAACGAGGGCTTTTTTATCTCAACCAATCAGTCTTAAGGGATCTGGCGCAAAGAGGCCTTACGAATCTCAGCCTTAAGCTCTTCATAGGTCGTGGTTACCGGAAATTGTGGGAACTCACGAATCACATTCTCAGGCGCATCAAACAAAATGCCCTGCTCGGCCTCGCCCAGCATATTGGTGTCGTTATACGAGTCACCCGCAGCGATGCAGCGATAATTCAGCGAATGAAAAGCTTTGATTGCAGCACGCTTTTGATCTGGCTGACGCAACTTATAGTCAGTGATAGTGCCATCGGCAGCGACTTCCAGCTTGTGACAAAACAACGTTGGCCAATCGAGTTGGCGCATCAGCGGATGGGCAAACTCATAGAAAGTATCGGACAAAATAATGAGCTGAAAATGCTCGCGCACCCAAGCTAAAAATTCATAGGCGCCAGGAATAGGGCCCATATCAGCGATAACGGCTTGGATATCGGGCAAACCTAAATTGTGCTCTTTGCAGATAGCCAAACGTTGCTTCATCAGCACGTCGTAGTCGGGAATATCGCGCGTGGTGGCCTCTAACGCTTTAATGCCCGTACGTTTGGCGACATTGATCCAAATCTCAGGAACCAACACACCTTCTAAATCGAGACACACTAACTCCATGACCAACCCCTTTTAACGCCAAGCTTGTGAGACGCGAAGGGTACTGTCAGGCGCGTATCGGTGCAAATAGAAAAGCGCTTTCTGCTATGCTTTGCGCCTGAAAATTACTGGAGTGAGTGATGGCCATTTCCGCTGCCGATATCGATGCCTGGCAAACCGAGCTAGCAGGCAAAGGCCCGCAAAGCATCGTGAAGTTTGCGCTCACGCACTGCCCTAACCTGTGTTTGTCGTTTAGTGGCGCCGAAGACGTTGTGTTGATTGATATGGCGGTGAAGTCAAAACTACCCTTCCGAGTCTTCACTTTAGATACCGGGCGCCTACATGCAGAGACCTATCGCTTTCTCGATACGGTGCGCACGCATTATGGCATCACGCTTGAGGTCTGCTACCCAGAAGCTGAGGCCGTACGCGAATTAGTCAGCAAAAAAGGCTTTTTCAGCTTTTACCAAGATGACCATAAAGAGTGCTGTGGCATTCGTAAGGTCGCCCCACTTCGCCGCCAGCTCGCCACCACCACGGCGTGGATGACTGGCCAGCGCAAAGACCAAAGCCCCGGCACCCGCAACGATGTGCCCGTGGTGCAATACGACACTAGCTTTGAAGGTATTGAAGGCCCATTGGCCAAATTTAATCCACTAGCAAATTGGTCATCGAGCGAAGTTTGGGATTATATCCGTGCACTAGAAGTGCCCTATAACCCATTGCATGAAAAGGGATTTGTCAGTATTGGTTGTGAGCCTTGCACACGTGCTGTGTTGCCTAATCAGCATGAGCGTGAAGGTCGCTGGTGGTGGGAGGAAGCAACGAAGAAAGAATGCGGACTGCATCTGAGCAATCTAACGCCACCAACCTGAACATGAATATAATGCGCCCTCGCTAACCTAGCTAAGGGCGCAGTTTGTCGATCTCGCCCTTAAAAGACTGGCAGTGCTTGACCCTTAAACAAGTGATCGACTTCAGCGCGTGCATCGCCACGGTTGAGCACCGCCTCGACCACACCACGATTTAAGTGCGGGGCAAATGCCTCAATAAAATCGAACATAAAGCCACGTAAAAACGTGCCGCGGCGAAAGCCAATATGCGTCACGCTGGGTTCAAATAAATGTTCCGCCGGCAACGCCACTAACTTTCCACCATCAATCTCTGGCTCAAATGCCATCTGCGCGATAATGCCGACGCCTAAACCTAGGCGCACATAAGTTTTAATGACGTCGGCATCTGTGGCGGTAAACACCACATTGGCCGCTAAGCCTTGCTGCCTAAACGCCTCATCGAGCTTAGAGCGCCCTGTAAAGCCGAAGACATAAGTAACGATGTCGTGCTCGGCAATTGCCTCTAAAGTGAGCGGATGCACTCGCGTAAGCGGATGATCTTTGGGCACCACCACCGTGCGGTTCCACTGATACGCCGGCAGCATCATCAAATCAGCAAAGTGCTCTAAGGCTTCCGTCGCAATAGCAAAATCAACCGTGCCGTCGGCGGCCATTTCGGCGATTTGCTGCGGAGTGCCCTGATGCATATGCAAGGTGACTTCGGGGTATTTTCGGCGAAATGCTGCAATCACGGGTGGCAGACGATAGCGCGCCTGCGTGTGCGTTGTGGCGACCGATAGCGTGCCGCGGGTCTCATCGGAAAACTCCAGCGCGACTTGGCGAATAGAATCGATTTGACGCAAAACATCGGCCGATAACTTTAATATCGCCTGCCCTGCCGGCGTCACACGCGACAGGTGCTTACCGTTACGCGCAAATATTTCTACGCCCAACTCATCTTCTAAAAGGCGAATTTGCTTGCTGATGCCGGGCTGTGAAGTAAACAGCGCGTTAGCCGTCTGTGACACATTCAGGTCGTGCTGCGAGACCTCCCATATATAGCGTAATTGCTGTAACTTCATCTCAAGCACCTTTCTTATAACTCGATGACATAACTCTAGCGCAAAACATTCCTTTGCAGCAGCCCTCAGAATGCATATCGTGCCGACATCATTTTGAGAGTTCCAATATGTTGGTTTCTGAATTTAGCTTTATTGCTGCCGGTGCTTTAGTCGGCTTTGTGGTTGGCCTTACTGGTGTTGGTGGCGGCTCACTAATGACTCCCCTGCTCACAATGATGGGCGTACCTTTGCACACCGCCATTGGCACCGACTTGCTTTACGCGTCTATCAGCAAAACTGGTGGTGCAATTGTTCATCATCGCCATCGCAATATTGATTGGCGCATCACACTGACACTCGCGAGCGGCAGTATTCCCGCCGCTGCGCTTACCGTCTATGCATTGGCCAATTGGTTCCCCGATGCCAACTCTTACAAACACATATTGACGCACGCACTCGGCTTTATGTTGCTGGTTAGCGCTTTTAGTATTTTATTACGCCCAGCTATTCAACGCCGTATGGCTCAGAGTAAACAATCGAGCTGGGGCGTGCGAGCCTGGATTGACCGCCACACCCACGTATTAACGGTTGCTATGGGCATTCTACTGGGCGTCTTGGTCACTCTGTCATCTGTTGGCGCGGGCGTTTTTGGTGTCATGGTTTTGGTCACGTTATTTCCTGCACTAAAAATGATCCGAATCATTGGCACCGACGTCACTCATGCCGTCATGCTCACCCTAATCGCTGGCCTCGGCCATATGAGCATGGGGCACGTTGACTGGCATATGCTCGGCTTTCTGCTCATAGGCTCACTACCCATGATCGTTATCGGCACCACCTTAAGTTCACGTCTACGCGAAGATATTATTCGCCCAATTTTGGGCGTGACCTTATTACTCCTTAGTCTACGGTTCATTTTGTCCTAATGTTTGGGGTATGATCGCTGGCTACGTGGAGACTATGCATGAGCCTTGATAACACCCAAATTGATGATCTAAACATTCGCTCTATCGATGTTTTGGTAACACCTGCTGAACTCAGAAAAGCACTGCCTATGAGCCTTGCTGCACATCGCACCGTGGCCGAAGGTCGGCAAACCATTCGCGATATTTTAGATGGCAAGGATCACCGCTTATTTTTAGTGATCGGCCCCTGCTCCATCCACGACCTAAAAGCAGCGCACGAATACGCCCAGCGCTTAAAGGCCTTGGCTGAAGAAGTCAGCGACAGTATTTATCTGGTCATGCGTGTTTACTTTGAAAAGCCACGCACCACGGTGGGTTGGAAAGGCCTCATCAACGATCCGCGCATGGACGACAGTTTCCGTATTGAGGAAGGCCTGCATATTGGTCGCAAACTGCTCATTGAGCTCAATGAAATGGGTCTGCCCTGCGCTACTGAAGCGCTAGATCCAATGTCACCGCAGTACTTGCACGACCTTATTGCCTGGTCGGCGATTGGCGCACGTACCACCGAATCACAAACGCACCGCGAAATGTCCTCGGGTCTCTCCAGCCCTGTTGGCTTCAAGAACGGAACCGATGGCGGTCTCACAGTAGCCACTAACGCGCTGCTCTCTGTGCGCAATGCCCACAGCTTCCTAGGCATTAATAGCGATGGCAAAGTCGCGGTGATTAACACCACGGGCAACCAATACGGCCATGTTGTATTACGCGGCGGCGATGGCAAACCCAATTACGACTCCGTGTCTGTCGCGTTGGCCGAGCGCGCCTTGGAAAAAGCCAAAGCACCGATGAACATTATGATCGATGCCTCGCACGCCAACTCCAACAAAGACCCAGCACTACAGCCTTTAGTGATGGACAACGTGGCCAATCAAATCGTTGAAGGCAACACGTCCATCATTGGCATGATGATTGAGTCGCACTTGAAGTTTGGTCGCCAAGACATTCCGAAAGACTTAAGTCAGCTGGTGTATGGCCAATCAGTGACCGATGGCTGTATCGACTGGGAAACCACTGAAGCCGCCGTGCGCTCAATGCGCGAGAAGCTGAAAGACGTGCTACCAAAACGTAGAAAATAAGGCCTGCTCTTCGAGGGCCTTAAAGCTCCTTTGCTGCAAGCACAAAAAAGCCCGATCATTGTCGGGCTTTTTTGTATTACATACAGAACAGCAGTAAGTGCAAATACTGCACTTATCTAAAATAAGCGTTGTCTTTCACCGTATGGTCGGTCTCATCTGTGACACGGTGTAATTCAGGAATTAATCCTTTTAACGTAGTTTCTACGCCCTGCTTCAGAGTCATATCGACAGCCGAGCAACCTTGGCAGCCGCCGCCAAACTTCAACACGGCAACCCAACCCTCAGGCTCTTCGAAGCAGCCCGTCAAAGTGACGTTGCCATTGTGCGCAGCTAAGCCAGGATTTACTTCGCTAAACAACACATGATTAATGCGCTCTTCCATGGGGCTATCAGGCGAGATGTTAGGCACTTTTGAGCGTGGCGCCTTGAAAGTGAGCTGGCCACCCATGCGATCTTTGTTGAAATCGATCACAGCGTCGACGAGATAAGTAACCGAGCGACCATCGACATAGGCTGGAAAGCCGTCAAAATCGATGCGCACATCTTCCTCTTTTTCTTCGCCTTTTGTGCAATAAGCCATGCAGCACTCCGCGCGAGGTGTGCCAGGGTTTTCGACAAAAATTCGCACGCCAATACCTTCACTATTTTGCTTGGCTAATAATTCTCGTAAATAGCCCTGAGCCGTCTCCGTAATCTCAAGGTTGGTAATGGCTTGTGCATCGAAAGAAACTGATTGATTTACTTCAGGCTGACTCATGGAAGCTCCTTTATCGCCCACAGCATACCGGGACGGGCATGCTTAAAATTATGCTAGCAAGTATAGCATCTTGCGCGCAGCTCATGCCTTAGCCCAACCATTCTGCTAGACTATATATCCATTTTTTTAGATAGATCTACGCCCATGACCCGCGCTGACCGTCTCAAAGCCTTTGAGCAGCAACTCGCCGAACGCATTTTGATTATTGATGGCGCCATGGGCACCATGATTCAACAACGGCAGCTCAATGAATCTGATTATCGCGGGGAGCGTTTTGCCGACTGGCCACGTGATGTTAAAGGCAATAACGACTTACTTGTGCTCAGCCAGCCACAGATTATTCGCGAAATCCATGAAGCGTATTTAGCTGCTGGCGCCGACATTATCGAGACCAACACCTTCAATAGCACCAAGGTTTCCATGGCTGACTACGGCATGGAGTCACTAACCACTGAGCTCAACTTCGAAGCCGCTGCATTAGCCCGCCGCGTTGCTGATGAGTTTAGCGCGCGCGAACCGCATAAGCCGCGCTATGTCGCCGGTGTTATTGGTCCGACCTCACGCACTTGCTCTATTTCGCCCGATGTTAATAACCCTGCTTTTCGTAACATCAGCTTCGACCAACTCGTTGAAAACTATTTAGAGTCGACCCTCGCGTTAATCGACGGTGGCGCCGATCTAATTTTGATCGAAACCGTTTTCGATACGCTCAACGCCAAAGCTGCCATTTTTGCTGTGCAAGAAGCCTTTGAGCAATGCGGCACCACATTGCCCATTATGATTTCTGGCACCATTACTGACGCATCAGGGCGCACGCTCACCGGCCAAACAGCCGAAGCATTTTGGAACTCGGTGCGTCACGCTAAACCTATTTCGATTGGCTTCAACTGCGCACTCGGCGGCAAAGAGCTACGGCCATATGTCGAAGAACTTTCGCGCAAAGCCGATACTTTTGTTAGCACCCACCCTAACGCCGGCTTGCCCAACGCCTTTGGTGGCTATGACGAAACACCAGAAGAAACAGCAGCTATCATTGAAGAGTTTGCGACAAGCGGATTTTTAAACATCGTTGGCGGCTGCTGCGGCACCATGCCAGAACACATTGCCACCATTGCCAAAGCAGTTGAAGGTAAAGCACCGCGCGTAGTGCCTGAACTACCGCGTGTGTGTCGCTTATCTGGCCTAGAGCCATTCACTATTGCCGATGACAGCTTGTTTGTGAACGTTGGCGAACGCACCAATATCACAGGTTCGAAAAAATTCGCCCGCTTAATTCGTGAGGAGAATTATGCCGAAGCACTAGAGATTGCTCGCCAACAGGTCGATAACGGTGCTCAAATCATCGATATTAATATGGATGAGGGCATGTTGGATTCGCAGGCAGCGATGGTGAAGTTTTTGAACATGGCGGCAACCGAGCCCGATATTTGCCGCGTGCCAATCATGGTCGACTCATCGAAATGGGAAATTATCGAGGCCGGACTGAAGTGCATTCAAGGCAAGTCGGTGGTGAACTCAATTTCCATGAAGGAAGGCGTTAAAGAGTTCAAAGAACGCGCACGTTTGTGCATGCGTTATGGCGCCGCCGTGGTCGTGATGGCTTTCGATGAGCAAGGCCAAGCCGACACCGTTGCGCGCAAAAATGAAATCTGCAAACGCTCATACGATATTTTAGTTAATGAAGTAGGCTTTCCGCCCGAAGACATTATTTTTGACCCGAACGTTTTCGCCGTCGCCACCGGTATCGAAGAGCACAATAACTACGCTGTCGACTTTATCGAAGCTTGCGACTACATCACTAAAAACCTGCCTTACGCGAAAATCTCTGGCGGCATCTCCAACGTCTCCTTCTCGTTCCGAGGCAATGAACTGGTTCGTGAAGCCATCCACTCGGTGTTCTTGTACTACGCAATTCGTAATGGCCTAACGATGGGTATCGTCAACGCCGGCCAGCTAGCAATTTACGAAGATATTCCTGCCGAGCTCAAAGCCTGCGTTGAAGACGTAATCTTAAATAAGCGTGAAGATGGCACCGAGCGCCTACTGGAATTAGCTGAGCGCTACCGTGGCGAAGGCGGCAAGCAAATCGTGGAAGACCTATCCTGGCGCGAATGGCCCGTTAACAAGCGTTTAGAACATGCGCTAGTCAAGGGCATCACAACATTTATCGTTGAAGATGCCGAAGAAGCACGACAACACGCTGAGCGTCCAATTCACGTCATTGAAGGCCCGCTCATGGATGGCATGAATGTGGTTGGCGACTTGTTTGGCTCGGGCAAGATGTTTTTGCCGCAAGTAGTAAAGTCCGCTCGCGTGATGAAGCAGGCGGTAAACCATCTAATTCCATTTATTGAGGCCGAAAAAAACGGCGTCATCGAGGCCAAGGGAAAAGTGCTTTTAGCTACGGTCAAAGGTGATGTCCACGACATCGGTAAAAATATTGTTGGCGTGGTACTTGGCTGTAATGGCTACGACATTGTAGATCTCGGTGTGATGGTACCGGCTGACAAAATTCTGCAAACCGCCATCGATGAAAAAGTCGATATCATCGGCCTCTCTGGCCTGATCACTCCTTCCCTAGATGAAATGGTGCACGTAGCGCGCGAAATGCAGCGGCTCGACTTTAAAGTGCCACTTTTGATTGGCGGCGCAACCACATCAAAAGCGCATACCGCGGTGAAAATTGATCCGCACTATAAAAATGACGGCGTGATTTACGTCGCCGATGCCTCACGTGCAGTTGGCGTGGTAACCACCCTGCTAAACAAATCCGCCAAGGATGCGTTTATCGCCGAGCGCCGTGCTGAGTACGCTGAAACGCGTGAGCGTATCAATAGCCGTGAGCCACGCGGCAAACGCTTAAGCTATGAGGAAGCTGTTGCTGCTGGCTTACAAAGTGACTGGTCACAAGCCACACCTGTCAAACCAAACCAACTCGGCGTGCAAGTCTTCGATCATTACGACCTCAGCGAAGTGCTGGAATATTTTGACTGGCAGCCCTTCTTCATGGCCTGGAGCCTGCATGGAAAATACCCAGCAATTTTAGAAGATACGGTTGTTGGTGAAGCTGCGCGTGACTTATTCAATGATGCGCAAGCCATGCTGAAAACCATCATAGAAGGTAAGCATTTCCGTATCCGTGGCGTCATAGGTTTGTGGCCTGCTAACCGTATTGGCGCCGATGATTTTCGTGTTTGGGCCGATGCCGATAAAACTGAATGCCTAGGTGAAATACATAACTTGCGCATGCAAAACGAACAAGTCAGCGGCAAACCCAACTTGTCATTGGCCGATTTCGTAGCGCCAATAGATAGCGGCATTCAAGATTACGTGGGCGGCTTTACTGTCTCAGTGCATGGTGCCGATGAGTTCGCTAAGACTTATGAAGATAGCGGCGACACTTACAACAGCATCTTGATTAAGTCTTTAGCCGACCGCTTTGCAGAAGCCTTTGCTGAACGTCTACACCAACGTGTACGCCAAGAGTTCTGGGGCTATGCGACCGATGAACAGCTCGATAAAAACGAGCTGATTGCCGAAAAATATGTCGGTATTCGTCCTGCGCCAGGCTACCCTGCTTGCCCCGAGCACAGTGAAAAAGCTGAGCTTTTCCGCTGGCTCAACGCCACTGAAAATACCGGCACTGTGCTCACTGAACATTTCGCTATGTACCCCACCGCGGCAGTCTCTGGTTGGTACTTCGCGCACCCAAAAGCTAGCTACTTTAATGTCGGCAAAATTGGTCGCGATCAAGTCGAAAACTATGCTCAACGTAAGGGCTGGGACATGGCCACAGCCGAGCGTTGGCTAATGCCAAATTTAGGCTATGATGTGAGCGATAACTAAACGATCGGCGCACGTAACCTCCGTGGCCGATCATCCAATAATGATCTGGTCATGCCCTTTAGGGCATCAAACAGACGGAGGTTTTAGTGCCCAAAGGCTACGGAAATCCACCACCCCCAAACAGCATTAAGCTTAAAAAGCGCACACGCTTGCGCATGGCATTGAGCCGGGCACTTCGTAGTGGTTTTAATGTGGCCGGACTAAAAAAAACCGAGCTTGATGAAAATGCAGAATCCGCTGAGATTTTTGTGCTCAGCGGCATTCTTATTACGCTGCTAACCATCGCAGCTATTTGGATAGGCTTGCAGCAGTTTATTGAAGCAATGCATCAATAAACTTTGAGGGCTATATGCGAGGTGATTGCGCACTACGTTGCCACCAACGCAGCAACAGATTATCTATCGAGCTCGTTGCAGCAATACCTAAGCGCTGCCCCAAGCTCTTTTTCTCACGCCAATGCAGCGCAAATAATTCCGCCTCAGTAGCACGCTCACGCAAATAGTCATCGCTGGTTTTTAAGTTATCGACCAAACCTAGAGCCAAGGCCTGCTGCCCATACCAATGCTCACCAGTCGCCACCACAGCCATATCAACTTGCGACCGCCATTGCGCCACATGTGCTTTAAACAACTCATGAGTGTCATCTAAGTCATGCTGAAACTTTGCACGGCCTTCATCAGTGTTTTCACCAATCATGGTCAATGTGCGCTTGTATTGCCCTGCCGTCATCAGCTCAACATCGATGTCATTCTTCTTCAGCAGGCGATGCACGTTTGGAATTTGCGCGACCACGCCGATGGAACCAATAACCGCAAACGGCGCAGCGATAAGTTGATTAGCCAAACACGCCATCATATAGCCACCGCTGGCAGCGACTTTATCAACACAAATGGTCAGGCGAAGATTTGCAGCACGGATGCGCGCTAATTGCGAAGAGGCCAAGCCATAGCTATGCACCATGCCGCCAGGACTCTCTAAAAGCACCACGACTTCGTCGCGCTCGGCAACGGCAACCGCTAGCAATGCCGAGATTTCATGACGCATTTGCGCCACAGCAGATGCCGCCATGTCGCCGGTAAATTTCAGTACATAAACATGCGCTTTTGGCTCGGCGGTTTTGGCTGACTTTTTGTCTAATTTCGCCTTTGCCTTACGTGCTTTGCGTTCGGCTTTCCAAGCATTCTCATCCCAGACCAAACTACGCAGAGCATCGGCCTCAGCCTTGAAGCGCTCATTTAAAGTTTCGACTTCTAAATGACCAGACTGCAGGCCGGGTAAGTCGCCACGGCGAGCACGACCTAGCATCATCAAAACGAGTGATACTAAAAACGCAACGGTAACGCCCTTAGCCAAAAACAAGCCGTAATCGGCAATCCATTCAAGCATGATGTGTCTGTCGCTCCGTAATAAATTGATCTATAAGCGCTCGCGCAATGCTGCCTTTTGGCGGTAATAGGGGCAGTTGCTCATAGTGAAAGAATTGTGCATCAACAATTTCGTCTTCTTGGCAGACGATTTCGCCACTGACGTATTCGGCAAAGAAACCAATCATTAAGCTGCTAGAAAATGGCCATGATTGGCTGGCGTGATAACGAAGATTGCCGATTTCTACACCAACTTCTTCTCGCACCTCACGAATCAAAGTCTGCTCCGCACTCTCGCCAACCTCCATAAAGCCAGCCAAGGCGCTGTACATGCCGTTGGTGAAGCGCGTCGATTGCGCCAGCAACAGTTCATCGCCACGCGTAATAATAGCAATTACACAGGGGTTTATGCGTGGATAGATCGAGCTGCCGCAAGGTGCACAGACACGCGCGCGCTCACCGCGCGAATGAGTTTGCATAGGGCCACCGCAGCGACCACAAAAGCGGTGTTTGTCGGCCCATTCCAACACTTGCATGCTGCGCCCCAAGAGGTCATAGCCTGCGGGAGTTAATGATGCCAACAAGCTGCGCACATCTATCCATGCAAAACCATCGGGTGCGATAGGCAGCGACCACAGCATCACTGGCGTATTACCCCACGCGCCGGAAAACTGGCCCATGAAATGCCACTCAGCTTCGGCATCAATATGCCAAAGCATCTCACTATATCTCGGCAGTCGATCAGCTAGTGAGTCACTTACCTCTTGCGCAAGTGAGCTTTCGCGCAGAAGCACACGAGTGCCCTGCATGATGATGGCAAATGCATCACGAGGGATATCACCATGCCATTGCGTGGCGACACTATACGCTTCAGTCATAGCGATGAAACAGGCATCGCCCGTCCTCAGCATTTTTATCTAAAACCGCCAATTGCTCAGCATGCGCAGCAAGCTCATCGGCATTTGCCACAATGATCGGTAGCGGGCTGCGATCGGCCGCTAGGCGCCGAATACGCTCACCTTTCTCGTTATCTTGGCCATCACCGTCGTCATCTTGCCCCAGCTGCAAGCCAACTTGGCCGCCAGTCATTGCCAGATAAACATCGGCTAAAATTTCGGCGTCGAGCAAAGCCCCATGCAAAGTGCGTTCACGGTTATCGACGCCATAACGCCGCGCGAGCGCATCAAGATTATTTTTCTGACCGGGGTGTTTCGCCCTCGCCATCGGTAATGTGTCAAGTACCGTGCAGATGTCAGTTACCGGCGGCAAGTCGAGCAAAGCCAGCTCATTATTTAAAAAGCCGATATCGAATGGTGCGTTATGGATAACTAGCTCAGCGCCTTCGACAAAGTCCAAAAATGCCATGGCGATTTCGTTAAAGCGCGGCTTGTCGGCAAGAAATTCAGCGCTAATACCATGCACACGCTCAGCATCAGGATCAATTTCTCGGTCGGGTTGCACATAATAATGAAAGCTTTTTGAGGTCACTCGGCGGTTCACCACCTCCAAACACCCAATTTCAATCAGTCGATGCCCGCGCGCTGGGTCCAAGCCTGTGGTTTCCGTGTCTAAAATGATTTGCCGTGTCATTTTGCCAGTCCTATATCAATCGCTTCGGTGGCGAGTTTATCTACCGCTTCATTACCTGGGTCGCCAGCGTGACCTTTGACCCAGCGCCAGTCGATCGTGTGTGGCTCAGCTACCTCAATCAATGCCTGCCAAATATCGGCATTTTTCACCGGCTGTTTAGCGGCTGTTTTCCAACCACGCGCGCGCCAACCAGGCAGCCACTCGGTCATGCCTTTGCGCAAGTACTCAGAATCTGTCCATAACACCACGCGTGATGGTTGCTTGAGCGCACGCAAGGCCATTAAGGCGGCCGTCAGCTCCATGCGATTATTGGTAGTTGCGGCCTCAAAGCCCGACAAAGCTTTCTCGTGCGGACCACTACGTAGTAACGCGCCCCAACCACCCGGGCCCGGATTACCGCGACAGGCGCCGTCGGTATAAATCACCACCTCATTCATGCAAATTCCTATTATTTCTCTGTCTCTGCTGGGCTGGCCAAGCATTTGGCCATGCACCACGATCAATCGCGCTATTGTCACTTATTGGCGTGAGTCGGCAGGTATTTTTTTGCCACAATTGCACGCACCATTGTGCCATCGGAAAATAACGCTGCCACGGGGCAGCCCACTGCTGAGCGAGTAAAGCAGGCATTAAGCTTAAGCGCCGTGCATCGCCCCACTGTTGTTGTTGCAACTGCCAACCAAGGGCCTGCGCCTGCGCCATCCCCGACCGGCACCATTGGGCTAAATGAGCTTGGTTAACATACACCAAGGCGCGGCCATCGTCGGCTAGACAGCTATCAATTTCCGTCAATACTCGAGGTTGGCACCGCGCAGTTAACGGCAC
>CAXIBK010000035.1:0-14335 GCA_964022225.1 uncultured Paraperlucidibaca sp. | reverse complement strand
CTTTAGCGCGTGACCCCGAAAGCATCAGCCGTACACATTTTGGTCAATGGTTATATAGCAACGGTCATGTCACTACGGTACAGCAGGGTTTCGATCGCTATTTAGGCCCGCGCAAACCAGCGTCTGTGCCCATGCCGTGGGCTAGTTTGGAAGAAACGGTTTCATGGATTTTGCAGGCGGGTGGGGTGCCCGTGTTGGCTCATCCTGGCCGTTACCCGCTGTCGCGCACCAAAATGCGCGAAATGATGACGGCGTTTCAAGAAGCCGGTGGCTTAGCCATTGAGGTAGCCACGGCGACTGAAAAGCCCGACATGGTGCAGTACTTAGGTCAGCTAGCTCAACAACGTGGCTTGGCAGCATCACAAGGCAGTGATTATCATGGCAAACCTGCACCATGGATTGCTTTGGGCAGGTTTCCTAAGTTACCCAAAGGTTGCGAGCCTGTCTGGCAGCGTTGGGGTTGGCCTGCAGATGCCTTTAGTTCAGAAGAATCAGCTCCTTTACTAGTATAAGTATAAGCACCTTAAGGATTTACCCATGACACAGCATTGGCGTATTCACCCAGACAACCCTCAGCCACGCCTACTGAAACAGGCCGCTGACCGCCTTATGGCGGGTGATTTAATCGTCATGGCCACCGATGCCAGCTATGTACTTGCTTGCCGTATTGGCGATAAATCGGCGATGGAGCGGCTGCGTCGCTTACGCGAACTTGATGACTCGCATCATTTAACGCTGATGTGTCGTGATTTATCGGAAATCGGCACTTACGCTAAGGTCGATAACAGCGTTTTTCGCTTACTAAAAGCGCATACACCTGGTCCCTACACCTTTATTTTGCCTGGCACGCGTGAAGTGCCGAAACGCTTATTGCATCCGAAAAAACAGAGCATTGGTATTCGTGTACCAGCGCACCCCGTACCACTAGGACTATTGGCGTTACTAGACGAGCCGCTGTTAACTGCAACGCTATTGATGCCAGGCGACTCGGTGCCGATGACAGATCCTGAAGAAATAGTTGAGCGTTTGGCGCGTCGTGTTGAGGCCATTTTGGATTCAGGTCACGGCAATGTTAGTAGTACCTCGGTGATCGATTTCACCACGGACACGCCGGAAGTTATGCGCGAAGGCCTAGGCGATGTCAGCGCCTTTCGTGACTAGCAACGGCTAAAAATTATAAATGGCGGGTTATTTCGCTAAAATAGCGGCATAATTCGTCCAACCTACCGCTGAGAAGCGGCAAATTCCGAGATAACGCCATGCCAGCTGAGTCCATGACCACAGCCGAAAGCACCAGTAATCAAGTTCCCGAGGTGTCGACGACGCCGGCGGCAGACTTGTTTGCTATTGCTAAGGTGAATGGCGAGGACTACACCAAGCTCCCCGATGATCTCTATATTCCGCCTGATGCCCTGCGTGTTTTTCTAGACACCTTCGAGGGGCCGTTAGATCTTCTGCTCTACCTTATTCGTGCGCAAAATATCGATATTTTGAATATTCCGGTGGCGCGTATTACCCATCAGTACTTGGAATATGTGAATTTGATGCAGGCGGCTAATTTCGATTTAGCTGCTGAGTATCTACTGATGGCGGCGTGGTTGGGCGAAATTAAGTCACGCTTACTGTTGCCGCGCCCTGTTAATGCCGAAGGTGAAGAAGAGGCCGACCCACGCGCCGAGCTTATTCGTCGTTTGCAAGAGTATGAGCGCTTCAAGCAAGCCGCTGAGCATATCGACAGCCTCCCTTGCGAGGGCCGTGATTTTTTTGTTGCGCAAGCCCAGGCGCCAGACTACCAGCGCCCCGTTGAGCCGCCACAGGTTGAGTTGCGCGAACTATTGCTGGCTTTGCAAGATGTGCTGAATCGTGCCGACCTGAGTGTGTCACATCAAGTCTCGCGCGAATCGTTATCGCTGCGGGAGCGCATGAGCAATATCTTAGAACTGCTTCGCGGTCAGCGCTTCGTGCCTTTTGTGCAATTATTTAGCGTAAGCGAAGGCCGTTTGGGCGTAGTGGTGTCGTTTATGGCCATTTTGGAGTTGGTCAAAGAGGGTTTGATCGACATCGTCCAAGCTGATGCTTTTGCTGACCTACATGTGCGTGCGCGTATTAGCGAGGCTCAGGGAAATGATTTTGATCTTGGCGATGATTCACCTGAGGGTGATCTAGAGAGGGCATTTGATGAATCCTGATGAACTCAAGTCTATTATTGAAGGCGCGCTTTTTGCCGCTGGTCGTGCGCTAAACATTGAGCAAATTCAAGCCTTGTTTGATGAAGCACATCGACCAGATGCCGGCAGTATTAAGAGCTTGCTCGATGCTTTGTACGCTGATTATGCCGATCGTGGCGTTGAGCTTAGGCAGGTGGCCTCAGGCTGGCGATTTCAGGTTCGTCATGATGTGGGCCCATGGGTTAGCAAACTCTGGGATGAGCGCCCGCAGCGTTATTCGCGTGCGCTATTAGAGACCTTGGCGTTGATTGCCTATCGTCAGCCCATCACGCGCTCAGAAATTGAGGACATTCGTGGTGTGTCTGTTAGCACGGCCATTGTTAAAACCTTGTTAGAGCGTGAGTGGGTGCGCGTAGCAGGGCATAAAGAAGTGCCTGGTCGGCCGGCGTTATTCGCCACTACACGGCACTTTCTTGACGATTTTAATTTAAAAAGCCTAGCGGAATTGCCCGCGCTGGCATCGATACGTGATCTCGCCGAGATTGCGGCCGACTTGGAAGCAGCTGCTCATGAGTGAAAAATTACAGAAGGTTCTTGCCCGTTCCGGTTTAGGCTCACGCCGGCATATGGAGCAGGCCATTCTCGATGGTCGTGTCAGCGTCAATGGCGCATTAGCGAAGCTTGGCGATCGCATAGTTGTTGGTGATGAGCTACGCCTTGATGGCCGCTTAGTGCACTTTTCGCTTGAGTCAGAAGTGCAACGTCGTGTCATTGCCTATTACAAGCCTGAAGGTGAGATCTGCTCGCGCTCCGACCCTGAAGGCCGCCCAACCGTATTTGATCGCCTGCCGCGCATTACCGGCGAGCGTTGGGTCATGGTTGGCCGTCTTGATATCAATTCCAGTGGCTTATTGCTTTTTACTAATGATGGGCAGTTTGCGAACCGATTAATGCACCCATCCAGCGAAATTGAGCGTGAGTATGCGGTGCGCGTGATGGGCGAATTAACTCAAGATGCACAGCGCGCCTTATGTGCTGGCGTTGAGCTAGAAGATGGCCCAGCAAAGTTCGAAAGCGTTTCGGAACTTGGTGGAGAAGGCTTTAACCGCTGGTGGCAAGTAGTGGTGAAAGAAGGGCGTAACCGCGAAGTTCGCCGTTTATTTGAGTCGCAAGAGTTAAAAGTCAGCCGTTTGCTACGCACGCGCTACGGCACGCAAGTATTGCCACGCGAGCTGCGAACTGGTCGTTGGATTGAGCTAGACAAACCTGACATTGACAAACTGCTGGGTGCAGTTGAATTACGTCCTCGCCGTAATGGTTCTGGCTTATTTGGCATCACCCGTCGCCGCATTGAAAAGCAGCGTGAAAACCCATTAAAGCCACGTTTTGTCGATGGTGCTTCGCGTTCTGGCGATAAACCAGCGCGCAACACCGAAAAGCCAGCGCGTTCATCGGCTGATAAACCTATGCGTCGCGAGCGTAAGCCTAATGATGGTACTGAAGCTCCGCGTAAAGGCGGCTACTTACGCCAGCAGCGCCGCGATGGTGGTAGCACAGACAATAAGCGCTAAGCCATGGATATTAACGTCAGCACACCATCGATTTTGTTTCCGGCAATCTCTTTACTGCTGCTGGCGTTCACCAATCGCTTTTTGGCTTTAGCGAATCTGATTCGCCAACTTCATGATCAGTACAAGCTCAAGCCTGAGCCAGCGGTTTTGGCGCAAATGGCACATTTGCGTCACCGCCTATTATTAATTCGCAATATGCAGGCTTGCGGTGTAACTAGCTTGGTGATGTGCATTGTCTGCATCGGTATGGTTCTTCTTAGCCAGCCCAACTTAGCTTTGATTAGCTTTATTTTGAGCTTATTTTTGATGCTGGCATCTCTAGCGCTATCGCTTCGGGAGATTCTTATTTCCTATCGCGCGCTAGAGATGCATTTGGCTGATATCGAAGAGCTGCATCGCGAAGATGAGGTTCAGCAACGTCGCTTTCGTCGGCGTTAGGATCTCTTATCTGAGCTTCGCATGTCAGCTTTGCGCCGTTAAATCAATCGACTGCCCTGTAGTGCCGCGAGCTGCTTCGCTGAGCAAATGCACATAGTGATGGGCAATGGACTCAGGCGTTTTCACCGACTCTGGGTTCTCGCCGGGATAAGCGCTGGCACGCATACTGGTGCGAGTCGCGCCTGGATTGACGCAGTTCACCCGCACATTGCTGGTGTTTTTTAGCTCCTCGGCAAATAGCTGTGTTAGGCCTTCAACGCCAAATTTCGATAGCGCATAGGCACCCCAGAATGCCCGTGCTTTGCGGCCAACACTGCTGCCAGTCATGATTACACTGGCATCTGGGCTGGCTTTTAATAGCGGCAATAGTGCCTGCGTGAGCACAAATGGTGCGCGCAAGTTGATGCTCATTACACGATCAAAGGTGTCGGGGTCGTACATTTCCATCGGCGTGATGTCGCCCAAGTCGGCGGCGTTATGCACTAGGCCATCTAGGCGGCCGAATGTGGCTTGAATTTGCTCGGCTACCGACTGGCAGAGTTCAGGGTGCGCGACGCTTAAATCTAGCGTGATGATGGCTGGCATAGCGCCACCAGTAGCAACGATAGCGTCGTAGGTAGCGCCTAATGTTGCTTCTTCTCGGCCCAATAGCACTACCGTCGCGCCGGCCTCAGCGCTCGCAATAGCCACTGCGCGGCCAATGCCACGGCTAGCGCCTGTGATTAAAATAACGCGTTCAGCTAATGCTTTTTCGGCAGACATTGTGAGCTCCTAAAGGGTGGTTATTTGGTTGTCACGGTATAGTGACTCAGGCAAAGTATGCTGTTGAGAGATGCCTAAAGCGTGGTCATTAGCCAACGTGAGAAATCTGCGACTGTGGCGCAATCAATATCGGCGCGCCAGTCACTCATTTGCTCGCCATTGGCCAAGTAGCCCCAGCCAGCGGCGACTGTGAGCATGTCGCTGCGCCGCCCAGCCTCAATATCGCGTGCGTGATCACCAACATAGATACACTCACGCGCTGTCACGCCTGCGCGTGCACAGGCCAGTAGCATCGGTTCGGGATGCGGCTTAGTCTGCTTGACTTCATCGGCGCAAACCACGGCAGCGGCGCGTTGATCTAGTCCCAGTGCTTTTAATAGCGGATGAGTGAAGCGTGTTGGCTTATTGGTTACAATGCCCCAAGCAATGCCTTTGGCTTCAAGAGTAAGCAAAACAGCATCTAAGCCTTCAAATACGCGGGAATGATCGGCGATATGGGCTTCATAGTCATCGAGAAAGGCTAGCCGCAAAGGTTCCACGGCTTCACTGCTAAGCTCAGGATAAGCGGCGGCTAAGACTGCTTTAGAGCCTGCTGAGACGGCTGCGCGAATGGGGGCATAGGGCAAGGGTTGCTCGCCGCGTGCACTGCGCATGCGGCTGATGCCAGCGTAAAAATCAGGGGCAGTATCGACTAGCGTGCCATCGAGATCGAAAAAAACGGCGGCAGGACTCATCAGTCAGCCTTCACGCGGGTGCAACCGAGCATATAGTTCACATCAACATTGGGGGCTAGCCAATAGCGCCCTGTGACTGGGTTGAAATGCAGACCGGTCATGTCATTGAGCGTGAGGCCTGCCTCGCGAACCCAGCGAGCTAGCTCTGCGGGGCGAATGAATTTACGATAATCGTGAGTGCCGCGTGGCAACATGCGTAGTACATATTCAGCACCAACAATGGCAAATAGCCAAGACTTTGGGTTGCGATTAAGTGTGGAGAAAAACACTTGGCCGCCAGGCTTAACCAAGCGATAGCAGGCCGCAACGATTGCAGCAGGATCGGGCACGTGCTCAAGCATTTCTAAGCAGGTAACGACATCGAAGCTGGCGGGTATTTCTTCAGCTAATGATTCCACCGTGCATTGACGATAGCTCACGGAGGTGACGCCTTCTTGTTCGGCATGGAGCCTAGCTACGCTTAGTGGTGCCTCACCCATGTCGATGCCCAGGACCTCAGCACCGCGGCGCGCCATACTTTCCGATAAAATGCCGCCGCCACAGCCAACATCGAGCACGCGTTTACCAGATAGTGACACACGCTCATCTACCCAGTTCAAACGCAGTGGGTTGATGTCATGCAGCGGCTTAAATTGCGACTGCTTATCCCACCATTGCGAGGCTAGAGCCTCAAATTTGGCGATTTCACTCGCGTCAACGTTTTGCGATGGATTTTGCTCGGTGGCTTGTGTCATGGGTAGGTTCCTTGATCTCGCAAGTAGTAGCCGCGCAGGCCAGCAGAAATGTTAGGCAAAGTTTAGGCAAAGTATAGCCCGAAACGCTTAATTCGAGGTGGCCAAGAGTGCTACTGAATGCGCCGCTCTGTGCTAGAATCGAACGCTTTAACGACGGCCTAAAAGAAGAGAAAACTGCATGACCGACGTTGCGAACGAAATTCAACCAGTCAATATCGAAGATGAGCTGCGCCAGTCTTATTTAGACTACGCAATGAGTGTCATTGTCGGTCGGGCCTTGCCCGATGTCCGCGATGGCTTGAAACCAGTGCATCGCCGTGTCTTATTCGCGATGAATGAGCTCGGCAACGATTGGAACAAAGCCTATAAGAAGTCGGCACGTGTGGTCGGCGATGTTATTGGTAAATATCACCCACACGGCGACACGGCTGTTTACGACACCATCGTGCGTATGGCGCAGCCTTTCTCGCTACGCTACTTACTAGTAGATGGTCAGGGTAACTTCGGCTCGGTCGATGGCGATAACGCCGCCGCCATGCGTTACACAGAAGTGCGCATGACCAAGCTCGCTCACGAGCTGCTCGCCGATCTCGACAAAGAAACTGTCGATTGGGTACCTAACTACGACGGCACCGAGATGATTCCGGCCGTTATGCCCACGCGAATTCCTAACTTGCTGGTCAATGGCTCCAGCGGTATCGCTGTAGGCATGGCGACGAACATCCCACCGCACAATATGAGCGAAGTGGTGAACGGCGTGCTGGCGCTCATTGATAACCCTGATCTCGATGTTGACGGCCTCATGGAGCATATCCAAGGCCCAGACTTCCCAACAGCAGGCTTTATTAATGGTCGTGCGGGCATCATTGAGGCCTATCGCACCGGTCGTGGCCGCATCTATATGCGTGCTCGCCATCATATTGAAACTGATGCTAAGACTAATCGCCAAACCATTGTCTTCACTGAAATTCCATATCAGTTAAATAAGGCTCGCGTGATTGAGAAAATCGCGGAGCTGGTGAAAGAGAAGAAAATCGAGGGTATTTCTGAGCTACGCGATGAGTCCGATAAAGACGGTATGCGTATCGTCATTGACTTAAAGCGTGGCGAAGTCGCCGAAGTGGTGGTCAATAACCTATTTGCCCAAACCCAGCTGCAAGGCGTGTTTGGCATCAATATGGTGGCGATTGACGAAGGTCAGCCCAAAGTCATGAATCTTAAGCAGATTCTTGAGGCGTTTATTCGTCATCGGCGCGAAGTGGTTACTCGCCGCACCGTATTCGAGTTACGTAAAGCTCGTGAGCGCGGTCATATCCTGGAAGGTTTGGCGGTAGCATTGGCCAATATCGACCCAGTCATTGAGTTGATTAAAAAGTCGCCAAGTCCTGCGGAGGCTAAAGAACGCCTAATGGCTGAATCCTGGCTGCCAGGTGCCGTGCAGGGCATGTTAGAGCGTGCCGGCGATCTCAACGCCTGTCGCCCAGATGGCCTAGCCAATGGTATGGGCTTTATCGGTGATCGATACAAGCTCTCTCCTGAACAAGCGCAGGCTATTCTGGACCTGCGTCTGAACCGCTTGACTGGCCTTGAGCAAGATAAATTAGTTTTAGAATACAGTGACTTACTTGAGAAAATTAAAGCATTAATGTTGATCTTGGCGGAGCCAGAGCGTCTGCTCAATGTGATTCGCGAAGAGCTACAAGAAGTGCTTAGCAATTACGGCGATAAGCGCCGCACTGAAATCATTGCCACGCGCCTAGATTTGACGCTTGAAGACCTCATTACCGAAGAAGATGTGGTGATGACACTATCGCACACTGGCTATGCGAAAATTCAGCCGGTCAGTGATTACCGTGCTCAGCGTCGCGGTGGCCGCGGCCGCTCAGCGACGGCAATGAAAGATGAGGATTATATCGAGCATTTACTGGTCGCCAGCACGCATGACACCGTGCTTTGCTTCACCAGTGCCGGCAAAGTTTATTGGTTAAAAGTCTACGAGCTGCCACAAGCTAGCCGTGGCTCTAAGGGTAAGCCCATTGTCAACATTTTGCCGCTGGTCGAAGGCGAGCGCATCACCACCATTTTGCCTTTGCGCGAATACCCCGAAGGCCATTACGTGTTTATGGCTACCGGCGATGGCACCGTGAAAAAGGTCGAGGCGCAAGCCTTCTCGCGTCAACGCACGGCCGGCCTGATTGCTATTGACTTGGTGGGCGACGATGTGCTGGTGGGAGCGGCGGTGACGGATGGTAATCAAGACATCATGCTGTTTAGCAACGAAGGCAAAGCGGTTCGCTTCCATGAAAGCGATGTGCGCTGCATGGGCCGAACGGCCATGGGCGTGCGCGGCATTCGTTTAGGTGAAAGTGCCAGTGTGGTCTCACTCATCGTTGCCAATCCTGAGGCGTATGTTTTAACGGCATCGGCCAATGGCTTTGGTAAGCGCACGGCGGTCACCGAATTCCCAGCGCATAAACGCGGTGGCCAAGGCGTTATCGCCATGCAAACTAGCGACCGTAATGGTGAGCTAATTGGTGCTGTGCAAGTGGTCGACAGCGATGAGCTGATGCTGATTTCTAACCAGGGTACCTTGGTGCGCACACGTATTAGTGAAGTTTCAGTGTTATCGCGCAATACGCAAGGCGTGACACTGATCAAGCTAGGTAAAGAAGAAAGCCTAGTTCGCACGGTTCGCGTGGATGAAATTGAAGATGACGGCTTTGACGACGATGGCCATGTTATCGACGTGAACCCTGTTGAGCTGCCCACTGCCGAGGTGAGCAGCGAAGATGTTAGTGCGACTGATGATTCCCAAGACCATGCAGCGGATGATTCCGCTTCCGATGAGAGCGCGCAATGAGCCGAGCGTTTAATTTTTGTGCAGGACCCGCAGCCTTGCCTGAGGCCGTGCTAAAACAAGCCCAGCAAGACCTTGTCGATTGGCACGGTCGCGGTTGTTCGGTAATGGAAATGAGCCATCGCGGTGCAGATTTTGTCTCAATTGCCGAGCAGGCAGAGCAAGATCTCCGCGATTTACTGGCCATCCCTAGCAACTATAAAGTCTTGTTTTTACAGGGCGGGGCATCACAGCAATTTGCTCAAGTGCCAATGAATCTGCTCGCGGGCAAGGCCTCTGCGGATTATGTTTGCACCGGCGTTTGGTCGGAGAAGGCCATCGCCGAGGCGAAAAAATTTGGCGGCGTAAACGTTGTTGCTAGCGATGTAGCCAATAACTTTCGCGCTGTTCCGGCGTTTGCCGATTGGCAGTTGGATAAAAACGCGGCGTATTTGCACTACACGCCAAACGAGACCATTCACGGCGTCGAGTTTGATTTTATTCCGCAGGTTGACGTGCCGTTGGTTGCCGATTACTCATCGAGCATTCTTTCCGAGCCACTTGATGTGTCGAAATTTGGCCTGATTTACGCCGGCGCACAGAAAAATATCGGACCAGCCGGCATTGTTGTCGTCATCGTTCGTGAGGATTTGCTCGGCCAGATGATGCCTGGCATGCCGACCATGCTCGACTACGCGGTGGCCGCTAAAAACGGCTCCATGTACAACACGCCACCTACCTACTCCTGGTATTTATCGGGCTTAGTGTTCCAGTGGTTAAAAGCGCAGGGCGGCTTAGAAGCTATGGCCACGCTCAATGCGCGTAAAGCGGCTAAGCTTTACAGCGCCATCGACACTAGCGACTTTTATGCCAACCCGGTAGCGATTGCTAACCGCTCACGCATGAACGTGCCGTTTACCTTGGCCGACGCTAGCTTAGACAAAACCTTCTTAAAAGAAGCTGAAGCGCTTGCCTTGCTGAACTTGGCAGGTCACCGCTCAGTCGGTGGCATGCGCGCCAGCCTCTACAACGCCGTGCCAGAAGCGGCGGTGGATGCCTTGATTGATTTCATGGGCGATTTTGAACGGCGTTACGGCTAAGCCCGCGCGCCCATCACGGAAATAGCCCGATGACAGAACCCTTGCCTAGCCTCGATGACGTGCGCCAAAGCATTGATCGTCTCGATGGTGAAATTCAAGCGCTCATTAGTGAGCGTGCGCGTTGTGCGCAGCAAGTCGCCCAGATTAAGCTGCGCGAAAGCCCAGATATCACGGTGTTTTATCGTCCAGAGCGTGAAGCGCAGGTGCTGCAAAAGGTCATGGCGCGAAATGCTGGACCATTGCATCCTGAGACTATGGCGCGCTTATTTCGCGAAATCATGTCGGCGTGTTTGGCGCTCGAGCACAAGCTCAATATCGCGTTTTTAGGCCCCAATGGCACGTTCACACAAACCGCTGCGGTGAAGCATTTTGGTCATGGCGTTAATACCTCGCCATTAGCGACTATCGATGAGGTTTTCCGCGAAGTCGCCGCAGGATCAGCCGACTATGGCGTGGTGCCGGTAGAGAACTCGACCGAGGGCATGGTCAGCCACACGCTAGATTCGTTTTTAAACTCCAACTTACGCATTATCGGCGAAGTTGAGTTGAGAATTCACCACCATTTATTGGTTGGTGAAGGCACACGAACTGAGTCGATTTCGCGTATTTACTCGCACCAGCAGTCATTAGCGCAGTGTCGGCAATGGCTAGATGCCAATTTTCCGCGCGCTGAGCGGGTGGCCGTGTCGAGCAATGCCGAGGCTGCGCGCCGCGTAAATGGTGAATGGCATTCGGCGGCGATTGCAGGTGAGACTGCCGCTGAAATTTATGGATTAAAGCAGCTGCATCAGCGCATTGAGGATAATCCCAATAACACCACACGTTTTTTGATCATTGGCCGTGAGGCGGTGAGCGCGAGTGGCAGCGACAAAACCTCCATCATCATCACCGCGAAGAATCAGCCTGGCGCTTTGTTTACCATTCTTGAGCCATTTCATCGGCGCGGCATCAACTTAACGCGTATTGAGAGCCGCCCGAGTAAACACGACATCTGGACGTATGCCTTTTTTATCGACTTTGAAGGTCATCAAGACGATGCCGCCGTGCAAGAAGTTATGGCAGAGCTAGAGCCGCGCATGCGTGAGGTCAAATGGCTAGGTTCTTACCCGAAGGCAGTGCTGTAATGACTAACTTCTTAAATCAAGCCCGCGCAGGCGTTCAAGGCTTAGCGCCGTATCAGCCTGGCAAACCGGTCGATGAATTGCAGCGTGAGTTGGGCCTGACTCGCGTAGTGAAGTTAGCTAGCAATGAAAATCCGCTAGGCCCATCGCCTAAGGCCTTGGCCGCCATGCAAAAGGCCCTAGCCAATCCAATTGAGCTAGGGCGCTATCCAGATGGCAGCGGATTTCGCTTAAAACAGGCAATTTCTCAGCGTTTCGGCTGTGCGCTTGAGGCCATCACGCTTGGTAACGGCTCAAATGACCTGCTCGATATTATTGCTCGTGTATTTTTAGGCGAGGGCGATGAAGCCATTTACGCCCAATACGCCTTTGCAGTGTACCCGCTCAGCGTACAAGCCGTTGGTGCCACTGGCGTTTGCGTGCCAGCGCGCGACTATGGTCACGACTTAGCGGCAATGGTTCAGGCCATTACCGCTAAAACCAAAGTCATTTTTCTCGCTAACCCGAATAACCCAACCGGCACATGGTTCGCTGAAGCGGATTTTCACGCTTTTATGACAGCAGTTCCGGCGCATATTGTGGTTGTTCTCGACGAAGCTTATTGCGAGTTCGTTAGCGACCCAGCCGCACTCAATGGCCTAGCGCAGCTTAGCCGATACCCAAACCTGATCGTGACACGCACCTTGGCGAAAGCCTATGGCTTGGCGTCTTTACGCGTGGGCTATGGCGTGGCTAGCGTAGAAATTAGTGGCCTACTAAATCGTGTACGCCAGCCGTTTAATGTCAATAGCCTCGCTTTAGTGGCTGCTGAAGCCGCCATTAATGACGATGAGTTCGTGCAAAAAACGCGCGAAATGAATGCGTCCGGCATGGTGCAATGGCAAGTAGCAATTCAGGCGCTAAACCTTACCAGCATCCCATCGCGCGGCAATTTTCTTTGTGTCGATATGGGCACTGAAGCCATGCCAACCTTTCAGGCGCTATTGCGTAAAGGCGTGATTGTGCGGCCTGTGGCTAACTACGGCCTGCCCAATCACCTGCGTATATCCATCGGCACTGAAGAAGAAAATATATTTGCAATTAGTGCCTTGGAGCGTGTTCTTGATGCTCAGGTGAAGGCTTAATATGCAGCGCTGGCCACTGCGACAAGTCGCCTTTATCGGCCTAGGCCTCATTGGTTCAAGCTTGGCTCGACTACTACGTGAGCGAGGCTTGGTCGAGCGCATCACAGCATCTAGCCGCAGTCAGCAAACACTCGCCACGGCACAGCAGCTTGGCATTATCGATATTGGCTATAGCAATCCGGCTGATGCCGTTCGTGGCGCCGATTTAGTAGTGTTGGCCATGCCCGTGAACGCGACGGAAGCCGTGATGGCCGCCATTAAGCCAGCACTTAGCAGCAGTGCCGTTGTCACCGATGTAGGCAGCACCAAAGGCAATGTTGTCGCGGCAGCCAAGTCGGTCTGGGGTCATGTGCCTGAAAACTTCGTGCCCGGCCATCCCATTGCGGGCTCTGAGCAAAGCGGCGTGATGGCGGGCAGGGCGGATCTATTCTCTGCGCATAAGGTCATTCTGACGCCGCTAGAGCACACTCGGGCCGACGCTATCGAGTTAGTCACGGCCGTATGGCAGGCCGCTGGTGCCGACGTGATGACCATGAGCGTGACGCAGCACGATGCCGTGCTCGCGCGCACCAGCCATTTGCCGCATTTATTGGCCTTTTCTCTGGTCGATACCTTGGCGCAAGAATCAGACAACCTCGACATTTTTCGGTATGCTGCCGGCGGTTTTCGCGACTTCACCCGCATTGCCGCCAGCGATCCACTCATGTGGCACGACATTTTCCTGGCCAATCGCGAGGCAGTACTTAGCGCATTAGATGCGTTTGAGGCTGGCACTAAGCGCCTGCGCGAGGCCATCACTAGCGAAAACGGCGATGCTTTGTTGGGCGTATTTACCCGCGCGCGCGCCGCTCGAGAACACTTCACTCATATGTTGGCCGGTACGGCCTATGCTAAGTCCATGACCCAAAATAAAGAATTGCGTTTCACTGTTGAACCCGGTGGCTCTTTCACTGGCCGTGCTCGTGTGCCTGGCGATAAATCTATCTCGCATCGCTCCATCATGCTGGGCTCTATAGCCGAAGGCATTACGGAGGTCACCGGCTTTTTAGAAGGTGAAGATGCACTCGCCACGCTGCAAGCTTTTCGCGATATGGGCGTAGTTATTGAAGGCCCAAATGAAGGCCGTGTGCGCGTTCATGGCGTTGGCTTAAATGGTCTAAAAGCTCCGCCTGGCCCAATTTATGTTGGTAATTCCGGCACAACCATGCGCTTGTTATCAGGCTTGCTATCAGCACAACCGTTTAACTCTGTGCTTACCGGCGATGCCTCTTTAGCTAAACGTCCCATGGAGCGTATTGCCAAGCCATTACGGCTAATGGGTGCCGACATCCAAACCACCGGCGAACGCGGCACGCCGCCGGTCACCATCACTGGCAATACCAAGCTCAACGGCATCCACTACGATTTACCCATTGCTAGCGCGCAAGTGAAGTCTGGTGTGCTGCTCGCAGGTTTATGGGCGACAGGTACGACCTCGGTCACCGAGCCGGCACCGACACGTGACCACACTGAGCGCATGCTTCGTGGCTTTGGCTATGACGTGAAAACCGATGGCGCAACTGCTTCATTGCAGGGCGGTGGCAGCTTAAAGGCTTGCAAAATAGATGTACCTGCCGATATTTCTTCGGCGGCGTTCTTTTTGGTGGCGGCTAGCATTGCGCCAGGCTCAGACCTAGTGCTTGAGCACGTAGGCATGAACCCAACTCGCGTTGGCGTGATCAATATTTTGCGCGCCATGGGCGGCAAT
>CAXIBK010000034.1:0-14430 GCA_964022225.1 uncultured Paraperlucidibaca sp. | reverse complement strand
ACAAGTACGTTATGTGTTGGGCTCTCCCCTAATCACTGACACGCTTAACCCCACTCGCTGGGATTACACTTACCGCTTTATTCCCGGCACTTACGCCAAAGAAGCCGGTATCGCTAAAGTCGAGCACCGCCGCTTAAGCGTATTTTTTAGTGATGGTGTAGTCGCGCGCATTGATCGAGAAGGTCAGCTGCCAAGCTCAGCACCTGCCTTACCTGGCAGCAAAGATGGCGCTGTACGCACCACGCAGTCAGACCTAGAGTCTCAGCGTCCCGCAGAATAGATAGTGCTGAGATCAATAAAGCGCCAATCAATGGCGCTTTATTGATTCGACAGCCTCAATTCAGCATTAGCGCGAGAGCTTAGCTTTTTCAGCGCGAGCTTTTCGCGCCGCTTTTGGGTCGATAATCAACGGCCGATAAATCTCTACTCGATCACCCTCTTGCAAGATGTACGTGCTCGGCTCAGTCACTACTTTGCTCCACACGCCCACAGCAGGAGGCTCAGCGCTTTGCAGCGCCGGACACGCCGCACGCACCTCGTCGTCATCTAGCGCCTGCGCCAGCGTACTACCCTCAGCCACGTCACGCTGCCAGAGCCACTGTTGCTCAATTTCGGCATAAGCAATTTCTATACGCATTAAATCAGCCCAACTAATGAAGCCACGCCGGCCAACAAAGTGATAGGCGCCACCCAGCGGATCGCTATTCGCCAAACATTGTAGGCCGCTTCGCTAGGCAGGCTTAGGGCTTTACGGGCATGGCTCATTTTCATAACCCAACCGGTATATATTGCTAGCACTAGCGCATTCAACGTCATCCACAATAACAGCACCAAGCTCAGCTGCTGTAAGCGTGCTATCCCTGCGGTATACCACAGCAGTTCGGCTAAACCAGTGATGACTACTAGCATCACAAATAGCGCCGACCAAACTGTCAAACCACGAGCATTCAATACAGCCAACCATGGCCGTGCCAAAGCGAGCAGCATCAATAAACATGCGACAGCGGCAAGTAGTACTGCAGCTAAGCCGGGCAACATCAGGGAAACTAGCATGGCCATCGCAAAAACCACGCTAGCGCCCTGCAAAAGCGGCTGCGGCGTGACGCATTGCTGCCATGGCCAACGCACCATTAGACCAGCGCCACCAAGCAGCGCACCGATGAGTAGCGCCGCAGGCCAGCCGACACCGCCCGGTAGTGCTAAGCTAGAATCTAGCGGCCACACTTGCTCATTGCTCAGGCTATAAGCGCTAACGCCAGCCAGCAGCAACATGGGCAGCAGCCAATGCGTGAGATTGGCGCGACCGACATAGCGCAATAGACCAAGAAACACCGCAAAGGTTGTTAGCGCAGGCACCAACATTGCAGAAGACAACCAACCCGACTGATCATGCATCAGGCTTTGCACCGCGACAGTGGCAAATACACCGGCCCAGGTTGCCGTTAACACCATAGCCAACAAGCCGGCTAATAAACCGCTATAGGCAATAAATCGCCAACCTCGAGCGGCATCGCTTTCGCGTGTTAGGTGCTGCATGCCATCAATAACTGAACGCTTGCTGCGCACTGCCAGCGCGCGCTCGGCTAGAGCTAACGGCCATGCCGCGAGCACTGCCGACAGCGTCATATAGGGTAGCTCGCCCCAAAGCACACCGGCGCCAACAAGGCCTGTCCATGCGAGCACGGCCATTGCCACAATAATGCTGCTGACAGCAGACTCGCTGGCGACAATTGAAGTTGAGTGGGGAGTGGTCATCGAGGCCATGAATTACTCTCTTTTTTAATCACTAGAAGGCGGCTCTAGCCGAAAAGACTATTTTCGGGATAGCCGCGCTGATACACAAGGCCACCATTGTGCCTATAATTGCCGCCTATGAGCCAAACTAAATCATCCACCATCGCCCTCAACCGCCGCGCCCGCCACGAATTCTTCGTTGAAGAACGCTTCGAGGCAGGTTTAGTGCTTTTGGGATGGGAAGTTAAATCGCTGCGCGCAGGTAAATGTAACCTGACAGACGCCTATGTCTTGCTAAAAAATAATGAGGCCTGGGTCATTGGCGTTCATATTCAGCCACTGCTTGCCAGCTCTACGCATGTGGTTGCTGACCCAACGCGCACGCGCAAACTACTGCTAAAGAGCCGAGAAATTTCTCGCTTAATAGGTGAGGTTAAGCAAAAAGGCCATACTTGCATCCCGCTAGCAATGTACTGGAGCGGTGGCCGCGCGAAAATTGAAATTGCCCTCGTAAAAGGCAAGCAGTTACACGACAAACGCGAGACAGAAAAAAATCGCGACTGGCAGCGTGAAAAAGCACGCGTGATGCGCAATCGCGGCTGAGGTTTTTCTCGATGTACAGACAGAAAAAAGCCCAGCTAATGCTGGGCTTTTTCTTTGCGATTGACCATCACACCGTTTTCATAAAAATGCCAATCAGCTTACGAGTAGTGTTTGTGTAGGGTGGAAAGAACATTTTCGCCAACATGATGCGCGTACGAACCACTGCGCGCTCGTGCGAGAAGGTTTTGAAACCGAAATGGCCATGGGCACTACCCATACCGGAGTTGTTCACACCACCAAAAGGTAAGTTGCCGTGCAAGAACTGCACTACGCAATGGTTAATGCAAGCACCACCAGATGTGGTGTTTTGCATTACGCGCTGAATCACTGCCTCATCTTTAGCCCAAACATATAGTGCCAATGGCTTTTGATCGGCATTGATACGCGCAATTACTTCATCTAGGTCACGATATTCGAAAATCGGCAAAATTGGCCCGAAGATCTCCTCTTTCATGATTGTAGAATCAGCGCTAACGCCATCGATAAGTGTTGGCGAAATAAAGCAGTCAGCAGCATCGCTATGGCCACCCGCCAGCACGCGCGCACCTTTAGCTACGGCATCATCAAGCAAACCTTTGACACGCTGGGTATGACGCTCATTGACGATACGCGCTAAATGCTCACTCTGCTGCGGCTGTGCGCTATACACATCATGTAAGACTTTTGTGCAGGCGGCCACGAAGTCTGCCTTAACATCAGCATGAACATAGATATGGTCTGGTGCAATACAGGTTTGGCCGTTGTTTGTGAATTTAGCCCAAAGAATGTTTTTCGCCGCTAACGTTAAATCTGCGCTGGAATCAACGATGGTTGGCGACTTGCCACCTAACTCAAGCGTAACACTGGCCAAATGCTTCGCTGCGGCAGCCATGACTACTTTGCCAATGGCAGGTGAACCGGTGAAGAAAATATGATCGAACGGAAGTTCGAGCAACGCTTGCGCTACTGGCGCATCGCCCTCAAACACCGTCACTTCTGTTGGATCAAAAACCTCACGAACAATTTTGCTGATGACCGCAGCGGCGGCTGGTGTCATTTCTGACGGTTTAATAATTGCGGTATTGCCGGCAGCTATGGCCGAAATAAGCGGACCTAAGCTCAAATTCACCGGATAGTTCCAGGGCGATACGATCAAGCAGCGGCCCTTAGGCTCATACTGAATGTAACCCTTAGTGCCGAACATCATGCGCGATGGCCAAACGCCATGCGGCTTCATCCAGCCTTTTAAATTACGCAGTGCATCATTGGCCTCGGCGACGACCGGCAAAATTTCAGTAAGCTCAACCTCGGTTGCAGGTTTGCGGAAATCAGCAAAGCCAGCGGCAACAATGTCGGCCTGATGCGCCAATAAGCTGTCGCGCAACTTGCGAATTTTTTCACGTCGCTCGCCAACAGTAGATTGGCGCAGGCGCAGCGCAGTGGCGCGTTGGGCATCAAAAGCTTGCTGAATAAGCGCAGTTTGCACCGGTGAACTATTTTCGGCTGTCATGGCGGATCCCCTTGTTTGCCTTACATATTGCGTTATTGGCTTAGTATTTTTCTTGAAATTGTTTGCTGCTGAATCTGTGCTGGACTAAACGGAAAAGTCTGCCAGCGTTTTTCTGCATAGGCCTGCGTAAAATCTTTGTAATGCGGACTCGCTGGGTCCGTCGATTGTGAGTAGGTAATGAATCCTGCCGCAATTGGGTTGCGCTGACTATCCCAAGTTACGGTTTGCAGATAGCTATTACCATACTCCACTGCATATCCATCAGATGTCAGATTTGCAGGATTGGTCGATATTACCGTGAAGGCGCCCGCCCCGCCACTGCCGCCAAATACTGGCAAAACCTCATCGCCGTGAACACCAGAATGCTGAATTTCGCCCAACGGTCTATCAAAAGGAATACCTGCCGCCTTCACTGCCGCGATGGCGTCAGCAAAGGCCATTTGTACCGTTAGCGCATTAGTGTTGAGCGCGTTGGGCGTGTTTATCGGGTCACTATTGGAGAATGGCACAGACCATAGATCAGTTAGTGGCGTTGGTACTGGCAAAGCTATTGGTAAGCCGAGTGGAGCGGCACTTGCTAAACGCCAAAACTCGCGCCAAATGTGGCTGCCAACAGAAGCTAGATTATCGCTGCCATCCCAAGTCGCCAAAACTGCACATGCAGCAGCAACATCGCCGCCATTGACCGGGCCATTGCTACCAATTACCACAGGCTGCGTGCATAGGCTGTCGACGACTTTTTGCCGCGCTAGTTCGGCCGAATAAATCTGACTAGATAGGGCAACGTCTTGCAAAGTGGCGATGTCGAAGCCTTTGCCTGGTCGGCCGTCACTGCCATCCATACGGCGCTCGGCTTGCAGCAAACAGAGGCGCGTACGCAGAGTGCGTTCCGCATTTTCATCGCCAATGATGCGCGCAAAACCTGTTAATGGCTCCTCGGCATTGGTTAGCCAATAGCTATCGTTGCAGTTGGTGACATAGTCGTCACGAGTAAGGGTCGGAAGATTTTTAGCGCCAAAAACGCCAGGCGCTGGAGCATCATCATCAGTTAACCATTCGCAGGATGAACGACTGCCATCAAGAAGTGGCAAGCCAGCAGCCACTTGATCAATAACCAAGCTCAACGGCAAAGCGCGGCAGCTAGCGACTAGGCTGTCGGGCACATTTGGCACCACCGTGACATCGCCATAATAGACTTTGCCGCCAGGGCCGCTGGCCACGGTATTGACCCATGGAACACCGAGTTGCTGTGCTTGAGTTGCAATAAAATCTTCGAGGCTAGTGGCTTCATTCCAGCGACCAAACTGATTAATCATGCGATCATTTTCTAAGTTTGCATCGCGCATGCTGTACGCCAACGCCGGCGTCCATGCTAACACGGGCACACCAGCGGCACCGACCGTGATCATTGGCCCGAAATGGCTTTTATATAGCGTACGTTTGCGCTCAGTAATTTTGCCGTCGGCACTTTTAACCTGAATGGTTAGTGGCACGGCGATGAGGTCACGAATTTTGCCATCGTAAATATATTCCGTCGCGTTGAGAGGATTCAGCTTGAGCTCATAGAGCGTGAAGCGGTACGCAGTGGAAACTGTGTGACTCCACGCCACATTTTTATTGAAGCCAATAAGCACTGCAGGCACGCCATAAAGCGACGAACCCATGATATCGAACTTACCAGGAATGGTATTGTGCGATATCCATAAGCGCTCGGTACCAGACCACGGAAAATGCGGATTGCCATACACGATTGGGTTGCCAGTAGTGCTGCCATCTTTGCCAAAGGCATACATATTGCTGCCGAAGCGCTCGTGCTCTTGTAGGTCGGCAAAAGCACCGGGAGCAACGGCTAAGGCTTGCTGTTTTTGCACGAACTCTGCGGCCGAGCCTGGCACAAAAGGAGCGGCTCGCAACGGCGTCTCTAATTGCGCCAGTGGCAGGCCTAGACCGCCAAGCACATCTAGCAATGGCGAGAGCAAGTCTCCTAATGGGCCGAATCCGTTACCGCCGCCGGTGGGTAAAGGCAAGCTGTTTAAGCCTGGTGGTTGAGCGCTGGCAATTTCATTAACAAACACCGAGCTACTCGCCAGCACCGACAGGCGCACAAAACGGCGATACATATCATCCACGGTAATGGGCTGTAGCCACTCACCATCCGCACAGGCTAAATGGCGACCGGGATGTTGACCCGATTTAAGCTCGCTCATGTAACGGTTGAAGCCGACAGACCAACCCTTCACTAGCGTCTTAAAGCGTGGAATAGTTTTCGCTTCAGTGCGCCTTATCGCAGCCTCATCGGCAATGAACTTCCAAAAAAAGTCGCTAGAAACGTTATCCGCCACACTGTCATTGGCGCGAATGGAGTATGTGCCATCGGGCCCGAAATAGCGCGAGCGCTCACCACGAATGGTGACGAAGTCATCCATCATGGTGCAAAGATTGTCCTCTGCGAAAGCATAGCCTTGGCCATAGCCTAAGCTGCCAAAATCACGCGCGGTGATGTGCGGAATGCCCATTTCAGTGCGTACAATTTCGGCAGAGTAGGAGCCTCCATCCGAAGAGCCATTAGTGCTACTGCTTGAGCTGCCACCGCAAGCCGATATAAGTGTTACGCCAAGGGCAATAGGCAGGAGACTAGCAATACGGGCAAGATTCATGATCAGCCTCCTTTGTTATTATTATGTAACTACCGACAGTAATTCAGCCTTTAGCAGCGCGCAAGTAAAGACAGCTGAACTTACACGGTGTATGCTGAGAGCGCTCTGGGGATGACATGGCTTCGACGTTGGTTATGAAGCCCGCAGGTGCATGCGGAGAGTGAGTTGCCTCTCCTAAATCAACTTCTCAAACAAATAGTCGCAAACGACGAAAACTACGCACTAGCCGCCTAAATCCGGCTTATGACCAAGCTTGCATGCCGATATGCGGGGGCGGTCAGCGCAAAAAATATCGGATCGCTACATGACTTGCCACGCGTCATGATGCTAAAACCCAGTGGATCGCTTGCCGCACCCTGTCTCTCGGGCCGCGCTGAGTTAAAACAATTGAGAAGACTAAGCATGTAGATCCGAGGGTAGAGTGCTGACGGACGCGGGTTCGATCCCCGCCATCTCCACCAATCGCCAGCAAAATCAGCCAGTTAGAGCAATCTAGCTGGCTTTTTTATGCCTGTGAATATTCATAGCACTGAGGAAATGCCTCTATGACCACCTTTCACGCCAGTTGTAGCTGCAATCAACTCACCTTGCAGTTTTCGCAGGCTCCGCGCTTTCAGCTGGTTTGCCATTGCAATGACTGCCGAAAAATTACTGGTGAGGCGTATTTGTCTGGGGCATTTTTTGCGGCCGAACCAGAAGCTATTCGAGGCGAATCGCTAGTAGAAACTGGGATTGGCGGGTCGGGCAAGCCAAGGCATAACCATCGCTGCAAAAACTGTGGCGACTTTATTTTCGCTGAGATAGAGGCACTGAAAGGCATTATTGCGGTGGATGGCAAGCGGCTGAAGACGCCCTTTCGATTCGAGCCGCAAGCACATGTATGGACGAGTCAGAAGTTACCGGAAGTCAGTATTCCAGAAGGTGTGTTGGCATTTGAGCGGCGACCAGCCTTGAGCTTGGTCATGCCAGATGCTACCAAGCCGGCGTGACAACCGCAGGCTCAGGCACAATCCATACGCCTGAGACATACCAAGTCAGCGCCGAAGCGAGCGTTAGTGCGATAACTAGCGCTAACCAACCACCGCCGCGTGCCAATGCGCCATGACCTTCACGAGCGTAGCCGTCGATCATCGCAGCGATAAGCTTTTTGCCGCGATACTGATACCACGCGATAGCCGCCAAGTGCAGTGCGACTAAGCCAAACACTAGATTCGATATAAGTCGATGCCAATCGGTTAGGCTTTCCGCGAGCTCATGACTGGCGAGTGAGCGCAGCGGGCCAGTAAAGCCGGTGTCATCGGCAGCGAATAGGCCTGCGCCTGCCTGCAATATAAGTACCGACAGCAAGGAAAACACCGAGAGCGCGCCCAATGGCGAATGCCCGAGCCCATGCCATTGGCCACGAGCGTAGGCTATCAGGCGTGATGGCGTGGGGAAGAACTGGCCTAAGCGGGCGTAAGTTGATCCGAGCACGCCCCAGACTAGGCGAAAGCTGAGCAGCCAGATGATGCCGAGACCGAAATAGCCATGCCATTCGATCCAAGTACCGGCGACTTGCCCGGTAATTAGCGAGCCTGTCACCAAGAGCGCTAACGACCAATGGCCTAGGCGCGTTGGTAAGTCCCAAACACGCTGGCGGCCCGAGCTTCGCAGCACGGCTTAGTTAGCCGCTTTTGCGCGATAGCTGTCGTGGCAAGACTTACAGGTGCTGCCGAGCTTGCCGAGCTGCGCCTTCACGGCGGCAGGATCGCCTTTGCCCGCAATGGCGGCTAAGGCATTGGCTTCTTGATTAAAGCGCATGGCGACTTTATCAACACCAGCGCCATCGGTGAAAAGCTCTGATTTTGCGCGCGTTTCGATCCAGCCCTTGCCTTTATCGCTACCTGGCACGAACAAGGAGCCTAGGCCTGAGTTGGCGGCAGCTTGGATGGCATTGGCTGCTTGCACAACTTCATCGCGATTAAATTCGCCTTCGGTATTGGCGCGAATACGCCCCATATTCCAAGCAATAAAGGTGTAGGCCGACTGGCGATACTTAATGGCCTCCTCAACCTTTAAGTTAGCGGAGGCGCTGGTTGAAGCCGCGCAGGCGATCAAAGCGATAGGCAAAATTTTACGCAACATAGAAACTCTCCGACTTAGGCCAAGCGCAATCAGCCGCTATTGGCCTAAAAACAATTAAGCGCGAAACATAACGAGCATTGCTTAGAGCTTCAAGCCGACTTTAGTGTCAGCAGAGCCGAAGTTCCTAGTCTTTGCGACCATGCGCCTGAGCTGATAATTGCTCGGCTGAGACGCGCACGAAGGTGGAGTCGCCAATGGCAGTGAGCACATCGCCCGCATAAACCTCACACACGACCCGGGCTTTGCGACCAAGTTCGCCTTCTACTTTGGCGCGTAATGTTAGCGGCACACCCATTGGCGTTGGCTTGATGTACTTGATGCCTAAATAGCCCGTAACGCAGTCTATGCGCGGCAGGCTCGATGGCTCTCGGCCTTCCTCGCGGTAGTGATAGGCCATCGCGGTCCAGTTTGAGTGGCAGTCGATGAGCATGGCGATTAGGCCGCCATAGACTAAGTCTGGCCAGCCGCAGTATTTCTCATCGGGCAGATGCTCAGCGACGATATGCACACCGTCTTCATGCCAATGGCTTTTTAGGTGCAGGCCATTGGGGTTGCTACCGCCGCAGCCATAGCAAACACCATGGGGCGCGGCGAGATCTTGTAATGCAGCCATCATAAAATACTCTCTTAACTGACTCGATAAGCGTCGCGTGGCGGATTGCGCGTGAGCCAACGATAGCTCAGCGTAAAGCCCGGCCAACTCGCGCTATTGTGGCCATTATCATCGACATACCAACTACGGCAGCCGGCCCAAACGCTATTGGCTAGGCGCACCTGTACGGCACTGGTGAAATGCTCATAGCGGCCTTCATTGACTTCAATGCAGCGGCCATTTTCCGCAGCCAATCGTGCACGACAGGCCATGATATGTGCGATCTGACTTTCCAACATATAGACAATAGAGTTATGGCCCAGATTGGTATTAGGGCCATACAGCATGAAGAAATTGGGAAAACCTGGCACCGACATGCCGAGGTAAGCCTTCGCGCCCTGCTGCCAAACATCTTTCAAATCTAATCCGGCTCGGCCGCTCACTTTCATCGGGGCTAAGAAATCGGTGGCGGCAAAACCAGTGCCATATATCAGCACATCAGCGGGATGCACTTTGCCATCGTTGGTTTCAACACCGGTGGCCGTGATTTGACTCACCGCCGTAGTGACTAAATCAACGTTGTCACGGCTCATGGTTTCTAAATAATCGCTAGAGAGCAAAATGCGTTTGCAGCCGATGGCGTAGTCTGGCGTAAGCTTTTCGCGTAATAAAAGGTCAGGTACCTGCTTTTTCAGCAGCGACTTAAATGGCAGGCCAACCGCAACCTTAAGTAGGCTTTTCATACGTGTGAAAGCCAAGGCTCGCGACTCATATTTCAAATATATGCCCCCGCGATACAGCGACATAGTTTTTGGTGCGCGTTTGAAAACCCATTTTTCTACACCACTATATGGCCGGTCAGGTCGAGCCATCATGTAGGCTGGCGAGCGCTGAAACACGCTAAGCTTGGCCACACTAGGGGCAATCGCCGGCACAAACTGAATTGCCGACGCACCAGTACCAATAACCGCCACGCGCTTACCGGTGAGATCGAGATCGTGACGCCAATGTGCAGAATGGAAGGACTCACCCTTAAAGGTTTCGATGCCTTTGAGCTTGGGATAAATAGGACGGCTAAGTTGGCCTGTCGCATTAACCACCATGCGTGCTTGTAATGACTCACCGCTAGTCAGGGCGATATGCCAAATATCGCTGGCGTCATCAAAGCGCATTGCCGCCACTTCTACTTCGCAACGCAAGTGCCGGCGTAGATCGTACTTATCGGCACAATGGCGCAAGTAAGAGTAAATCTCAGGCTGGCGCGCAAACACATGCGACCAATTTGGGTTGGGCTCAAATGAAAATGAATACAAATGTGAAGGCACATCGCAAGCCGCGCCGGGGTAGGTATTGTCACGCCATACCCCGCCCACATCAGCGGCTTTTTCTAAAATAACGATGTCATTGACACCTTGCTTTCTCAGCGCAATGGCCATGCCCAAGCCACCAAAACCTGCGCCGACTATGGCTACTTCGTGAACTTTACTCATGCTTTAACTCGCGAACGGCCGGTGATTAAGTCATAGGCTTTTTCGGCAATCATCATGGTGGGCGCGTTGGTATTGCCGCCAATAATAGTGGGCATAACCGAGGCATCGACAATCCGCAAACCTTGCAAGCCGTGCACACGCAGCTCAGGATCTACTACCGCCATATCATCGAGCCCCATTTTGCAGCTGCCCACGGGGTGATAAACCGTGTCGGAGCGATCGCGCAAAATCTGACGAATGTCATCGTCGGTTTTTACATCGGCGGTGAACATATCCTTGGTAAATAGCTCGGCTAGCGCCGGCGCATCCATAAGTTTCTTCGTGAGCTTATAGCCCGCTACCAGCTGTTCAACGTCATCTGGATCTTGGAAAAATGCTGGATCAATAATAGGTGCATCAAGCGGGTTGGCGCTGGCCAAGGTCACGCTGCCGCGACTTTTCGGGCGCAACAAGCAGACATGGCAAGAGAAGCCGTGGCCGGTATGGAATTTTCGCGCATGATCATCGACCAAGGCGACAACAAAGTGCAGCTGAACATCGGGCTGAGGGCTATCGGGGCTGATTTTTAAGAAGCCCCCGCCTTCGGCAAAGTTCGAGGTCATGGCACCGCGGCGCTCACTTCGATAACGCCTAATTTCTTTCAGCATGCGAAAGCTGCCTTTCAGCGACAGCCCCAAGGCATCTAAGCTTTTGGTTTTATAACCAAAAATAAAGTCTGGATGGTCATGTAAGTTTTGCCCAACGCCAGGCAAATCTTTCAAGACAGGGATGCCATGCTTCTGCAGTTCAGTGGCAGGGCCAACACCTGAGAGCATCAATAACTGCGGAGTCTGGAAAGCACCTGCGGCTAAGATGATTTCTTTATTTGCACGAATCACACGGCGCTTACCGTTCTGCAAAATCTCCACGGCAACGGCGCGCTTGCCATCAAACTCAAGTTTCAATGCCTGGGCTTTGATCTCAACGGTAAGATTTGGTCGTTGCGCCATTACTGGCAGCACATAGGCCTGCGCGGCACTACAGCGCTGACCATCTTTCTGGGTAACTTGATACAGGCCAATGCCCTCTTGGTCAGCCCCATTAAAGTCATTATTCCATTTAAAACCAGCCTGCTCGGTGGCTTTTTTATAGCGCTCATGAACGGGGTTGTCGGTGCGTAAATCGCAGACCGACAACGGCCCGTTATTGCCATGAAACTCGTCGTGAATGCGTTCGTTGTTTTCGCTCAGACGGAAATACGGCAACACCTCATCGTAGCTCCAGCCTTTATTGCCCATAGCGGCCCAATGATCATAGTCATCGCGATGGCCACGAATATAGGCCATGGCATTAATCGCCGATGAGCCACCTAAGGTTTTGCCGCGCGGCTGATAGCCCTTACGGCCATTTAGTCCAGCTTGCGGTACAGTCTCGAAGGCATAGTTTTTAATTTTTGTCGGCAGAATGGCCACTGTTGCCGCCGGTACTTCCACCAAAGTGCCTGTGCCACCATCACCTGCCTCTAACAAGCACACGCTTACCGCAGGGTCTTCGCTTAAACGGCCCGCTAGCGCGCAGCCACCGGAACCACCACCAACAATGACGTAATCAAACATCGCACCGCCCTCATTATTTTTATATCAGGCAGAACTTAGCAGTTTTCACAATCACTGGGCGACAAAAGCCAACAAAAGGTAGTTATATGGAGGATTAATCCTGCTCGCTAGCCACTTGGGCAATACACTCAACCAGATACTCAATGCCTTGCATCAGTTCTTCGGGACTTATAGTGCTGACATCCCACATCCTGTCGACTTTGCGCGCCTCGGCGCCTAGCTCATCGTAACCAATGAGCCCAGCAGAGCCGGCAATGCCATGAATGCTGCGTTTAAGATCTAAGGGCCACAAAGCTTGTGGCAGTTCGCGGGCTTCGGCCCATGAGGTTAGCAACTCAGGGACACGGCTCTGCCAGAAATGTTCACGAAAGCCGGCAACTAACGCCAGCCATTCTTCGTCATTTTCAAGGTCGATCTCGTTTGACATTTTCCCAACAACTTCGGACTTGGCTCACAAGCTTAGCGGGTATAAACGGTTTTGTAAGTACCTCATCCACACCTAAGGCGCGCCACTGAGCAATATCTGCTGGCTGAATTTTTGCAGTCAGAAAACAAATCGCTAGCTTCTCTATAGCTGGCATTGCGCGCATTTCGGCGAGAGTTTGCACGCCATCCATGCCCGGCATCATCACATCAAGCAAGATAATATCGGGCATGAAACCGTCGCGCAGAGCGTCTAGTGCCTCTCGACCAGAGGATGCCGCGCGCACCGTAAAGCCGCCAAGCTTTTGCAAAATCAAACTAACAAGCGCGCGAATATCAGGCTCATCATCGACTAGTAAAACTTGCTTTAGTGGCATGTATTACCTCTCTTTACGCGATTTTTGGCTGCATCAGCGGCATTGCCATTTCTCTCGGTAAATCTATATAAAACACTGAGCCACTTGGCTCGCGTGGCTCATAACCAACACGGGCCTGCATCCTTTCGGCGAGGGCTTTGGTGATGGCTAAGCCCAAGCCGGTACCGCTGCGATGGCGGGTATCAGATGCGTCGAGCTGAGAGAATTTTGCAAATAGCTGTGGCCATTTGGCTTCAGGAATGCCAACGCCGGTGTCCATCACAGAAATGCGTGCATATTGTCCGTAGTCGCTAACAACGACATCAACCACCGAATTTTCTGGTGAAAACTTGGCAGCATTAGAGAGAAAGTTGGCAAGCACCTGCTGTAGCCGCGCGCCATCGGCCATGATCTGGCCAGAGCAGTCGCCGCTCAGCCGGTACGTCACACCAAACTGCGCAGCATAGCTCGCATTCAAATTGATACTTTCACTAACGATGGGCGCTAAATCATGTGCTTCGATAGCCATCTCAAAGCTATCTGACACCAACTTATCCATATCCAATAAGTCATTAATGAGACAGCTCAGGCGCTGGCTATTGCGCTGCGCGATGAGCAACAGCTCTTCTTGATCAGGGTTTAATTTGCCTAGAGCGCCCATCACGACCATATCTAAGGAACCAGCGATGGCAGTCAATGGCGTGCGCAGCTCATGGCTGATGGTCGAAATGAACTCTTCCTTCATGCGTTCAACGCGGCGACGCTCGGTGATATCGCGAACAACAACCACCTGCTTGGGCTCAGATAGGTGCATGAGCTCGGCTATTTGTACCTCCATCCAAAAATGGCTGCCATCGGCGCGACGCCCTTCTATTTCTGGCGATGATGACAGGGCGCCTTGATCACGAGATTTGGTAAATAGCGTTTGCCGAGGCAGCGGCGCACCATCTGGCAGCAGGATAGACACCGGCTTGCCTCTCACCACTTGTTCAGGATAGCCAAAAAGCTCTTCAGCAGCATGGTTAAAGCTTTCAATTTTGCCCTCTGCATTGATCGTAACGATCGCATCGACCACTGTGTCGACAATCGTTTGAAGCTGCAGCTCGCGCTCTAGCAGACGCTGCTGAGCAGCATGGCGCGAGCTAAAGTCTTGGATATGACAAACAAAATACAGCGGCTCTTGCTCGCTATCACTCACTAAAGACACGCTGAGCAAGGCATAAATCGTATGTCCATCGCGATGGATATAGCGCTTCTCTAGCTGATATGACGAAATTACACCCGACAAACAGCGTGCTACTAGCTCAAGGTCTTCTTCTAAATCATCAGGATGTGTGATGCGCTGAAAGTCTATCTCCAATAGCTCC
>CAXIBK010000033.1:0-14534 GCA_964022225.1 uncultured Paraperlucidibaca sp. | reverse complement strand
TGGTCACAGCAACACGGTCGATGTCACGCTAAATGGCATTAGCTATCCCGTTGACACCGGTTTTTTGGTCCATAACGACCGCACCTATCCTAACCTGATTGCCCTGTTTAAGCACATTGGACTAGACACTCCAGCTAGCGAAATGTCGTTTAGCGTGAAGTTACCGCACGTCAATTTAGAATGGGCTGGCGCCACAACTACCAGCCTATTTGCACAAAAGCGCAACCTCTTAAGACCTAGTTTTTGGCGGATGATTCGCGACATTCTCAACTTCAACAAGCGCGCTCATGACTTATTAGCCAGTGTCGAAGGCAGCAATCTTACCTTAGGTCAACTGCTTGATCGTGAAGGTTATAGCCGTGAGTTCCGCGATTGGTACTTACTGCCCATGGGTGCGGCTATTTGGTCTAGCCCCATGGATGATATGGCTGATTTCCCAGCGCAAACTTTTATCCAATTCTGTTTAAACCACGGGCTACTGCAAATCAACGGAAGGCCGCAATGGAAAAGTATCCGAGGCGGCTCACGTGTTTATGTGCGTCGCCTATGCCAAGACATCGAAGCCAATGGCGGTCGCGTGCTACTCAATACGCCAGTATTAAGCGTGACACGTCATGTCGATGGCGTACGCATCGAGACTTCTAAAGGTGTTGAGGTTTTCGATCAAGTCATTATGGCCTGCCACACCGACCAATCGTTGGCCTTACTCAGTGATGCTCATCCGCAAGAGCGAGCCGTACTTGCCGCCGTGCGCTATCAGCCAAATACGGCGTATTTGCATACCGATGAACGCTTAATGCCAGTGCGCAAAAAAGCTTGGTCAGCGTGGAATTATTACGCCGGTGCAGTACAAAACGGCAAATTTCCAGTGGCAGTAACGTACTGGCTCAATCGCCTGCAACCACTACCCTTTGATCGCGCCGTGATGGTTACGCTGAATCCTCCAGAGCCCCCACGCACAAATGAAACTATTGCCGTCATCAATTATGCCCATCCGCTACTTGATACCGCTGCCTACCAAGCACAGCAAGCGCTGCCATCGATACAAGGCTTAGATCGTGTCTATTTTGCTGGCGCATGGGCGGGCTATGGATTTCATGAGGATGGCCTGAAGTCTGGCTTGGCCGTAGCGAATTTGCTGGGCGTATTTGCACCCTGGCAAGTAGCTCAGGGCTCAAAGCAGGAGCAATCCGCATGAATAAAAATTGGCTTTTTAAAGGCCGTGTTGGCCACGCTAGAATGGGTGAAAAGCGCAACGCTTTCGTCTATGACAGCTTCTTCATCTGCTTTCCGTTATCACAACGAGAGCAATTGAAGTCACGCTTTTTTGGCCTCAATCGTTGGAATCTATTTTCATGGTTTGAAAAAGACCATGGCGATGGCGTTGATGCAGAGCATTGGATTCGCCAGCTCTTTAATGATCATGGCGCTAGTGCTGTGGATGGCGACATTCATTTGCAAACCATGCCGCGCATCTTCGGCTATGTGTTTAACCCCGTCAGCTTTTGGTATGGCCACGATAAGCAAGGACAACTTCGTGCTGTGCTTTGCGAAGTGCGCAACACCTTCGGCGAGCAGCATCGCTACCTTCTGCAAGCACCAGATCAAGCCGTCATCACTAATGACACTGCCCTGCACAGTGAGAAAGTTTTTCATGTTTCTCCGTTTTATCCAGTAAGTGGCGAGTATCGCTTCCGCTTTAGTGGCAGTAATGGCAATCGTCGCGTCGCCATCGACTATTGGCAATCAGGCGAGTTAGCACTGAAAGCCTATGTTAGCGGTGAGGCCTGCGAGCTCAATGATCGCCACTTGATGGCCACGCTAGCACAACTAGGCTGGACCACCGTAATGGTGGTGTGGCGCATTCACTGGCAAGCACTACGCCTGTGGTTGAAAGGCGTGAGCTTTCACCGCAAACCTAATCCCCCTACGCTGGAAACCACACGATGAATATGTCCGCCTCAGCCTCTATCGATTTATCGCGTGCCCCTGCTATGGCGCGCTTACTCATCTCCCTGTTTGAGCGCCTGCAAGTTGGTGTTATGAGCGTGCAATTTCCAGATGGCTCGCAACGTCATTTTGGCGGGAAAATCGAAGGCATCAATGCCACCTTGATCATCAATGACTGGACTGCCTGCAGCCAAATTTTGCGCGCGGGCGATATTGGTTTAGCAGAGGCGTATCGCGACAAAAAAATAGAGATGCCCGACATAACCGCCCTACTTTTGCTGGCTATGGCCAATGAGGATGCGTTGACCCAAGCCTTTTATGGCAGCTTTTTTGGCACTTTGTTTTATAAAATCAAACACTTTCTAGGCAATCGCAACACACGTAAAGGCAGCAAGAAAAACATTCACGCGCATTACGATCTTGGTAATGATTTCTACAAGCTCTGGCTCGATCGCGGCATGACCTATTCTGCGGCGCTCTTTGATGGCGTCGACATCAGCTTAGAAGATGCACAGACCGCAAAATATGAGCGCTTGCTAGACCAGCTTAATGTAAATGCCGGCGACCATATTCTTGAGATTGGTTGTGGTTGGGGCGGCTTCGCTGAGCATGCTGCACGCACCCGTGGCGTTCGCATCACGGGCATTTCCTTGTCACAAGAACAGCTGAAATGGGCACGTGAGCGCGTCAAGGGCACCGACATCGAAGGTCTCTGCGAATTTCGCTTCCAAGACTATCGCGATGTTAGGGGTCAATTTGACGCCATTGCTTCGGTTGAAATGATTGAGGCCGTTGGGCAAGCATTTTGGCCATCCTACTTCGGTCAGATTGAGCGACTGCTGAAACCCGGTGGTAAGGCCGGCATCCAGGCCATCACCATTGCTAATGAACGCTTTGATGATTACGCCAGCGGTACCGACTTTATTCAGCAATACATCTTCCCCGGCGGCATGTTGCTATCGCCACAGGCTATTGATGAGCAGGCGGCGAAAGCCTCACTACTGGTTGAATCGCGCCACTTCTTTGGCATCGATTATGCCGAAACGCTACGGCGTTGGCGTGCTGAGTTCGAGGCGCATCTCGATGCAATAAGCACGCAAGGCTTTGATGAAGCTTTTCAGCGTATATGGCGATTTTATTATGCCTATTGCGAAGCAGGCTTCGATTCAGGCCGCACCAATGTATGCCAAGTCGTAATGAGCAAATCCTAAATTACTGCCCTTTTGACTAGTTGGAGTTCGACATGATTGCAGAAGCCACTCGCTTTAAATCTGGCACAGAAGAAGAGCCCGTACTGTTACCAATAAATGCAGTTGAGCGCGAAACCGGCGTATCTAAAGAGCTATTGCGGATGTGGGAGCGCCGCTATGGCTTTCCAGCGCCGCAGCGTGATACCCAGGGTGATCGTATTTATCCTATGGAGCAAGTTGCTAAATTACGCCTGCTACGCCGCTTAATTGATAATGGCTTTCGTCCTGGCAAAATCATGACGAATGAAATCCCTGAACTTGAACGTTTATTGCGGGCTCAAAGCAAGGTGGGCCAAGAGATCCCTAAAGATCTAGAGATCGAGCTATTACAAGCGTTACGTTCGCGCGACCATCAACAGTTGCGCGATTATCTTTCTCACCAACTCATTAAAATGGGCCTACAAAGCTTCATCTTAGATTTTTTGCAGCATGCAAATACCATTGTTGGCGACGCTTGGGTGCGCGGGCAACTAGAGGTGCATGAGGAACATTTGTTTACTGAGCAAGTGCAGGGCTTGGTACGCCAAGCTATTGGTAATCTCCGAGAGCCAACGCAGGCTCCGCGAATCTTATTGACCACGCCACCTGAGGAAACCCATACCTTAGGCATACTGATGGTTGAAGCACTATTGCGCCTCGATAATGTCGATGCTGTTTGCTATGGCGCGCAAATGCCAGTGCGAGACATTGCGCATGCTGTGTCACGACACAAAATGAATATCGTTGCGGTCTCGTTTAGCGCATCTTATCCTGCAAGTAATGCGGTTAACTTCCTTGAGGAATTACGCTTTAAGCTGCCATTGGCTGTGGATATTTGGGGCGGCGGTGCTGCATTACGCTCTACAAGACGTAGCATTGAGGCCGTCAGTTTTCTGCATGATTTATCGGCGATGCGCCAAGCCGTTTTAGGCTGGCGGCGCGTGCATGGAGTTGATTAAACGCAATGGGCGCCCCGCATCATCTTGTTTGCTTGCGTAATGATTTACGCGTAGCCGATCACCCCGCATTTCATGCCGCCTGTGCCGACCCAACGGCACAAGTTACGGCGCTCTACGCCTACACATTGGGGCAATGGCAACAGCACAGTGTCGCTGCCGTTCGTATCGATTTTGAGTGGCGCCAACTACAAAGTCTGGCGGCTGACCTTGCTGAGCTAAATATCGCATTAGTGGTTTTAGTAGCAAATGACTACGCAGCGCTTGTGCCTAAGCTGCTGGACTGGTGCCAAACCAACCAGGTTAGCAGCGTGTTTGCGCATGAAGCTTATGAAATTAATGAGCGCGCTCGAGATGCCGCAATTAGAGATGGCTTGAGAGAAATTGGCATTGAAGCACAATGGTTTCATGACAGCTGCATCATCACGCCTGGCCACGTGCTTACAGGTGATGGCGGCTTCTACACGGTATTTACGCCGTTCAAGCGCAATTGGCTGATGCAATTGGCTGCGCATCCTGTGCGCTTGCTACCAGTGCCGACGAAGCGCACAGCCCGTGCAGTCGTGTCTAGTCAATTATCTGAGCAGGCTCCAGGCATTACCGTGCCTATTTCCGATGACTTAGTGCAAACACTATGGCCAGTCGGCGAGGTTGAGGCGCATGCGCGTTTGGCGCAATTTATTGAAGAAGATGGCGGCCGCTATCACGAATGCCGCGATTTCCCCGCAATAAATGGCACCAGCACTATATCGCCGTATTTAGCTGCTGGCGTTATCTCTGCTCGACAATGCCTCTATCGTGCCGAACAGCACAAACATCATCATGCTGGGCAGCAAGGGCTGGACACATGGATTAGCGAATTATGTTGGCGCGATTTTTATAAACATATTTTAGTTGGGTTTCCTCATGTTTGTCGCCACCAAGCCTTTAAGCGTGGTACTGACCAACTACCCTGGTCACATAACGAAGCGCACTTTCAAGCATGGTGTGAAGGACTCACTGGCTTTCCTATTGTCGATGCCGCCATGCGCCAACTTAATGAAACTGGTTGGATGCACAATCGTCTGCGCATGATCACAGCAATGTTTCTGACTAAGGATTTGTTTATCGACTGGCGCTTAGGTGAGCGCTATTTCATGCAGCATCTGATCGATGGTGATTTATCGGCTAATAACGGCGGCTGGCAATGGAGTGCGTCCACTGGCAATGATGCAGCGCCCTACTTTCGTATCTTCAACCCATTTCTGCAGAGCAAAAAATGCGACCCCGGTGGTGAATTTATTCGTCGTTTTGTGCCTGAACTGGCTCATCTCGACGCTAAACGCATACACGAGCCACACGCTAAAGGTGTGGATGTGCGCTTGAAATACCCTAAACCCATAGTCGATCATGCCCTTGCGAGGCTCGATACCCTGGCCTATTTCAAAGCACTAAACGCCGCTAATTAGCCGGCGTTAATTTGCTCAAATAAGGCTTCGAATTCGCCCGTGAGTTTATGCTTAGGCGCACAGCTGATTAATGGTGAGCAGCGCTGATGTGATTCGCGCATGATCACCGAAGCCGACAAAGGTGGGTCTAAAATTGGCAAGCCCTCAGCTTTTAATTCACTGACTAATTGCCTAGGCAAAGCGGCGCGTGGTTGAAATTGATTAATGATGATGCCTTCAACCTTCAGGTCCGGATTGTGGTCTTTGCAGGTCTCATCGACATTTTCCAGCAAAGTGTAAAGTGCACGACGAGAAAAGGCATCGCAGTCGAATGGAATTAAACAGCGTTCAGCGGCTATCAAGGCCGATAAAGTGTAGAAGTTAAACGCTGGCGGTGTATCGATATAAATTGCGTCGTAATTATCAGAAAGTTCCTTCAGCGCGGCAGCAAGCTTATAAATTTTGTGCTTACTTTCTAGCAAATGCTCAATTTCACGCAACTCGGGGTTCGAAGGAATCAAAAACAGTTTGCTGTAATTCGTAGCGTGAACGAATTCAGACAACGGCTTTTCTTTAGCGCGAAACGCTAAGGATTGCGCAAAGAACTGGCCAATATTTGGCGTGAGCTCAGGCTTCTCACGGCTAAACTCTGCGGCCTCGCCAAGCAGATATTGGCTCGCGTTGCATTGCGGGTCTAAATCAATGATCAAGGTCTTTAAGCCACGCTGAGCGCTGATGGCCGCAAGATTAACAGTGATGCTCGACTTGCCAACACCACCCTTTTGATTAAATACGACGCGACGCATAGTCATTCCCGCTTAAGCTAAAACCGGCTCGATGGTAGCAGCGCGGCCGAGCTGATGCGAGACGGAAACACTCAGTTTGGCGGGAAAAATAGATAACAGGCATAGATGGCCGTGAGCACGCCGGCGAGGTCGGCAAGTAGGCCACACGCTAAAGCTCCGCGATCGCGCTTAATGCCAACAACGCCGTAATACACTGCCACCACATAAAAGGTGGTTTCACTGGAGCCTTGTACCGTCGCCGCGACTAATGCAGGAAAGCTATCAACCCCATAAGTTTGCATGGTCTCAAGCATCATGGCGCGCGCGCCACTACCCGATAATGGTTTGATCAGCGCAGTAGTAAGCGCTGGGATAAAATCAGTTGCCATACCAAGCTGAGTGGCCAACCATGCGCAGCCCGTCAAGGCTGACTCTAAGGCCCCACTTGCTCTTAAGCCGGCAATTGCCACGAGCATTGCTAACAAATATGGGATTAGGCCAATGGCAGTTTGAAAACCTTCTTTCGCGCCATCGATAAACTGGTCATACACAGGCTGTTTACGCCAATAGCCCCAGCCTAAAAACATCACGATGAGTGCCATCAATAAGCCATTACCTAAAGCTCCTGAGTTTCGTCCCATGTCGGCAGGAGCCCATTGCGACACCCAGGTAATTAGGCCAGCGAGTGCGATGGCGAAGCCTGCGGCATAAGCTAATACCACGCGATTGAACAGGCCAATGCGCTGACTTAAGCAATAGGCCGAGACACCAACCAGCGTCGACATACTGGTGGCCATTAAAATAGGTAGAAAGACACTGGCAGGATCAGCGGCGCCTTGCTGCGCACGAAATAGAAATACGGTGACTGGAATTAAAGTAACTGATGAGGCATTGATCACCAAAAATAACGCTTGAGCTTTCGTCGCACGCTCTGGCTCGGGGTTTAGCGTTTGCAGCTCATGCATAGCTTTTAAGCCCAATGGCGTGGCGGCGTTATCAAGGCCCAGCACATTGGCAGATAAATTCATGGTCATCGCACCTAAAGCTGGATGATCTTTTGGCACCTCCGGCATTAAGCGGGCAAACAATGGGCTTAAACCGCGACCAAGCACAGCTATTAAGCCGGCATGTTCAGCAACTTTAAAAAGCCCTAGCCATAGCGTCATTAATCCAATAAGGCCAATGCTGATATCGACACTGACTCGTGCAGCGTCGAACCACGCCATGACTACACGCGTACTGATCTCCATGTCATTTGCGAAAACTGACTGATAGGCAACACAGAGTACTGTGATGAGAAAAAAACTGAGCCACAAACGATTGAGCAAAAGAGCGCTCCTGCTTAACGCATGTCTACTTAAGACATGAAAAAAATGTCATCGCAGCATAGCCTCCACAGCACAAAAATTCAGTAAATCTTCGGCCACTTCGTCGATAGCCGCACAGCACGCGGCCTTGGTGAGTTTTCCACAGAAACTGTGGATAAGTCTGTTGATATCCTCTCGATGGGCTCAAAGGCTGCAGCAATTACCTAAACTTACACAGATTGATCAAATTTTGATCTATTCGATTATATTCATAATTATCAATAACTTATTAATGTCAATGATGAAATATATAATTTATTCCTAAGCTTTGGGGTTAGCAAATATCTAGTTTTAGGCAAGTGCATTTCATCGGTCGATAAAATGCACTTGCCTGTCTTTTGTCAGACAATAAGTATTAGCGAATAGATAAAATTGCTTTATTTCGCTCGTATAACGATGGGCCGATTCCTTTCACTTCCATGAGCTGTGCCGGATTTTTAAAACCACCATTAGCCTTTCGCCAAGCAACAATCGCTTCCGCTTTTTTGGGACCAACACCGACTAATTTATCTGTTAGCTCTGCCGCATTAGCGCTATTTAAATTCAATAAGCCAGCTTTCGACTTTGTCACTGCTGGTGTTACGGCATTGGTTTTCGCTACCGATGTGGCCGGTGCTGCGGCCACGTAAGGTGAAAAACTATATGCCATGACGATGGCAGCTGCCGATATAGCTTTTGTTAGTGTGATGAGTGTCATGGGGCGTCCTCCTTGGACTGTTTGGGTACACTCCAAGGTATAGATGCGCTTGTGTTGAATTGCCAAAAAATAAATAAGAAATATTTTTGCTAGGCCAAAAAAAACCGCTGAAGCAAGGAGCCTCAACGGTTTAGAAACTTTTTGTATGGTCGGGACGGCAGGATTTGAACCTGCGACCACTTCACCCCCAGCGAAGTGCGCTACCAGGCTGCGCTACGCCCCGACGAAGCACGCATCATACTGAAATTGTTTTCGATGTCTAGCCTGGCTTAAGCGTCTTGGCTCAACAATTGAGCAATTTGCTCTAAATCGTTCAGCATTTCATCAATCGCCTGATGTAGCGGCTTAGATCCAGCGGCAATTACTGAGGCTGCTAAAGCCTCATCAGCCACTTTTACGCGAGTGCTTTGAGTCACCCCTTGCTTAAGCTCTTGAAGCTGAACACGCGCACCCTGGATGGTGTAGCCCTGAAAATACAATAGCTCGCGAATACGGCGAATCAGCTGCACATCTTCGCGCTGATAATAGCGACGGTTGCCGCGTCGTTTCACTGGTTTAAGCGAAGGAAACTCTTGCTCCCAATAGCGCAGGACGTGGCACTTCACATCACAGAGTTCGCTTACCTCACCAATGGTCAGATAACGCTTATTAGGGATTTCCGGCAGCGCAGAATCAGTCGCTGTGATGGACATGCTCATCTACTCGCTGCTTGAGTTTCTGGCCTGGCCTAAAGGTCACGACACGACGCGCTGAGATAGGGATCTCTTCGCCAGTTTTAGGGTTACGACCAGGGCGTTGACGCTTATCGCGCAACTCAAAATTGCCAAAGCCCGAGAGCTTCACAAATTGGCCATCGACCAAGGCTTGGCTGACTTCTTCAAAAAACTGTTCTACTAATTCTTTGGCTTCACGCTTATTCAGGCCGAGCTCGTCGAACAAGCGATCAACCATATCGGCTTTAGTTAAGGCACCCATCGACGTCTCTCCTGAATGATTTAATCGCTTAGCGTAAACGCACGGCTAAATCAGCCAATGCAGTAAGCACGTTATCCACACTACCCTGCACCTCAGCATCTAATAAGGTGCGCTCAGCATGTTGCCAAATGACAGTAATCGCCAAGCTGTAATAGCCCTCAGGCAAACCAGCCCCGCGATACACATCAAACAAATCAACTCGCTGCAAATCGGCACTGGCATGCTGCCTAATGCTGCCAATAACAGCGTCTGCATTCACAGCCAGTGGCACTAATAAGGCCAAATCACGCTGCATCTGCGGAAAGCGCGATAGCGGCGTAAAACCTGGCAGGCTGCCTAAGGCTAATAACTGCTGCGACAGCTCAAACGCAAACACAGGGCCATCAACATCGAAAGCCGCTAATGTGCTGGGATGAATAGCACCAAGCACACCTAAACACGTATCACCTTCGTATAGCTCAGCGCATTGGCCAGGATGAAAGCCATCACGCTGAGCCGTCACAAACCGCAGCGTAGCGACTCTGGCGACACTCAGCAAGTGCTCAATATTTCCTTTTAAATCATAGAAGTCGACATTAGTCTTCGTGTTACTCCAGAGCATCGGCAGAGCTGAGCCCACCAGGACGCCAGCAAGCATAGGCTCTTGCTCCAAGCCATCGGCCTTAGGCAAGAAACGCATGCCTGCTTCAAATAGGCGAATACGGCTTTGCTGGCGACTCTGGTTGTGGCGGACGGCCATCAGCAAACCTGGAAGCAAGCTAGTGCGCATGCTCGCAAGCTCTTGCGACAATGGGTTAGTCAAGGTCAACGGCGTCAAGTTGGGGGTGAACGCTTGCTGTACTGAGGCTTCAGTAAAACTGAATGTAATGGCTTCTTGATAACCCATATCGACCAAAGCACGCTTTAGGCGGCGCAGGCTTTGCGCTGACTCTGTGCGCGGCGCAAGCTTGATTGCGGCGAGAGCAGGCGCAACAGGAAGGTTGTTGTAACCTGTCAGGCGAGCCAACTCCTCAATCAAGTCAACTTCAATGCTGATATCGAAGCGATGGCTCGGTGGTGTGACCAACCAGCCTTCGTTAGCTGCCTCAACCTGCATGCCCAAGCGCTTAAGCAAAGCGACTACTCGATCATCTGCAATGCTAAAACCAAGAACGCGAGTGATGCGTTGGCGTCGTAAATTTATGGCTGGCCGTTGTGGCAAATGCTTGGCATTTGCCCGTTCCAGCACAGGGCCAGCTTCACCGCCGAGTACTTCGACAATCAGTGCAGTAGCCAATTCGATGGCATATCGTGGCAGTTCAGCATCGACACCACGTTCGAAGCGATGAGAAGCGTCAGTGTGCAAGCCATAACGACGTGCTTCACCAGCTAAAGCGAGTGGATCGAAGTGAGCTGCTTCTAAAAATACATCAACGGTTGTGTCAGACACAGCGCTGCCCTGCCCGCCCATGACTCCAGCTAGCGCAATCGCGCCATGATCATCGGCAATAACCAAGCTACTCTCGCGCAGGCTCAGCACCTGGCCGTCTAGCAAAGTGAGTGCTTCTGCAGCATTGGCACGGCGTACACGCACGCAACCATTGAGCTTTTGCTCATCGAAGGCGTGCATGGGCTGGCCGAGCTCAAGCATGACCCATTGCGTGATATCAACCAATGGGCTGACGCTGCGCACGCCGTAGCGGCGCAGGCCATCAACCAACCATGCTGGGCTTGATGCTTGGCGAAGACCGCGTATCACGCGACCAACATAGCGTGGACAAGCACTTGTATCCTCAATAACAATTTCGCGCTGGTATTCAGTAGTTGCAGTCATCGCTGATGGCAATGGCAGTTGAATATCTAAGTCAAAAACTGCTGCTGTCTCGCGCGCCAAGCCCCTTAAGCTCAAACAATCACCGCGATTAGGCGTTAAACCTAAGGTAATGAGCTGGTCATCTAGGGCTAAATATTCACGAATATCAGCACCAATGGGGGCATCGAGCGGTAGCTCCCATAGGCCATCGGATTGCTCAGCCAAACCAAGCTCTTGCTCAGCGCAAAGCATTCCGCTGGAGGCAACACCGCGTAACTTAGCGGCCTTGATACGAAAATCACCAGGCAATACTGCGCCAACCGTGGCCACTGGCACACGAATATCAGCACGTACATTGGCGGCGCCACAGACAATTTGCAGAGGCTGAGGCTGACCCACGTCGACCATGGCCACGCGCAGCTTGTCGGCATCGGGATGCGGCTCAGTGCTGACCACTCGACCAACAACAACACCAGTAAAAGCGGGAGCCATCGACTCAATGGCATCAACCTCAAGGCCGGCCATGGTGAGCTGATGCGCAAGATCGGCGGTGTTGGCCTTTGGACTGGCTAAACGGCGCAGGCGTTGTTCACTAAATTGCATAGTTAACTCGCAAAGCGTGCTTTAAACACGCCTATTAAATAATTGATATTTAAGAGAATTGACGCAAGAAGCGAACGTCATTATCGAAAAATAAGCGCAGATCATTGACGCCATAGCGGAGCATAGCAAAACGCTCAACGCCCATGCCAAATGCAAAGCCTTGGAACTTTTCGGGATCAATACCACAATTGCTGAGCACCTGTGGATGCACCATGCCGCAACCCAAAACTTCTAACCAGCCCGTCTGTTTACAGACGCGGCAGCCTTTGCCTGCACACATTACGCAAGCGATATCGACTTCAGCTGAAGGCTCGGTAAAAGGAAAATAGGATGGGCGAAAGCGTACTTTCAGCTCTTGCTCGAAAAACACCTGCAAGAACTCAGAAATAATGCCTTTGAGATTGGCAAAGCTGACATTTTCATCAATCAATAAGCCTTCGACCTGATGAAACATGGGCGAATGCGTTAAGTCAGAGTCGCAGCGATAGACACGGCCAGGGCAACCAATGCGAATTGGCGGTTGCTGTGACTCCATGACGCGCACTTGCACAGGTGACGTGTGCGTGCGCAGCAGGCGGTTGGCATCAAAATAGAACGTATCGTGCATGGCGCGCGCTGGGTGATGCGAAGGAATATTCAGCGCTTCGAAATTATGGAAATCATCTTCTACTTCGGGGCCATCGGCAATGTGAAAACCGGCCTGCGTAAAGAAGTCTTCAATGCGCTCCATGACGCGGGTCACGGGATGCAAGCCACCCGCTTGCTCTCCACGACCGGGCAAGGTGACATCGATTTGCTCGCGGCTCAGCTTATCGCTCAATGCCTGAGCCTCGAGCGTGGCTTTACGCGAGCTGATGGCCTCTGTCACGGCTTCACGCACGGCGTTTAGCTCGGCGCCAAAGGTGCGGCGAGCATCGGCATCCATACTGCCTAAGCGGCGAGACTGCTCACTTAGCACACTCTTTTTACCTAAATACTCTACGCGTAATAGCTCAACGCTCGCCACATCTTGGGCAGCGGCGACAGCGGCGCTAGCGGCGCTGACTAATGCCTGCAAATCACTCATAGGCCATCATCTCAATATAACCAGCCTTTTACATGGCCAGTATTCAATAGGCGGTGTCTGCGCAAATTGCAGCAAGACAGGTCAATAAAAAAGGGGAAGAACCATAACGGCCCTTCCCCCTTTACGCCGTGCTAGCAGGCTAGCGCAGCTGGTCATCGGCACACGTAACGCGTACCAATAACCGATCGATCAGGCAGCGAGGCTGGCCTTGGCCTTTTCAGCAATCGCAGCGAAAGCGGCGGCATCATGCATAGCAATATCGGCTAATACACGACGGTCGATTTCGATGGACGCCTTTTTCAGACCGTTGATCAAACGGCTGTAGGAAAGACCGTTCAAGCGCGAAGCCGCGTTGATACGAGCAATCCAAAGGGCACGGAACTGGCGCTTTTTCTGGCGACGGTCACGATAGGCATACTGGCCGGCTTTAATAACCGCCTGGAATGCTACGCGATAGACGCGCGAACGAGCACCATAGTAACCCTTGGCACGATCGAGAACTTTTTTGTGACGACGATGGGCGATAACGCCGCGTTTTACACGAGCCATTTTTTATCCTCCGTCAGATCAGCAGTTAGGCAGCATACGCAGCACGCTTGGCACGTCACAGGCAGCAACCTGTGTCATGGGGCGCAACTGACGAATACGCTTCGCCGATTTCTTGGTGAGGATGTGGCGTTTGTAGGCTTGCTTACGCTTAAAGCCATTCGCCGTTTTCATGAAGCGCTTGGCGGCGCCTCGTTTGGTCTTGATCTTTGCAGACATTGTATCTTACCTCGTTAGTGACCCTTTCAGCCGCTATCGAACGGTCCGCAGACTGGGCTCGACTGACTTGGGGGTAAGCCGCAAATTAGCGTCCTGCCAACTTACTTCTTTTTCTTAGGACCGATGAGCATGCCCATCAGACGTCCCTCTATTTTCGGGTGTTGTTCCACAACCCCGATCTCGGCCAGATCAGCCTCGATACGTTGCAGCTGTTTTAAGCCCAGCTCTTGGTGCGCCATTTCGCGCCCACGAAAGCGCAAGGTAATCTTGCACTTATCGCCATCCTCTAAAAATCGAACGATATTACGCAGCTTGACTTGGTAATCCGCTTCTTCAGTACCCGGACGCAATTTGATCTCTTTGATCTGCATCTGGTGTTGCTTTTTCTTGGCTTCCTTCGCCTGCTGCTTTTTCTCGAAAACGAACTTGCCATAGTCCATGATGCGACAGACGGGCGGCTCAGCATCGGCCACGATTTCTACAAGATCTAAGGCTACTGCTTCCGCAGCGGCTAAGGCCTCACGAATACCCACAATCCCGACTTGCTCACCATCTTGGTTAATCAAACGCACTTCACGGTGCGTGATGTCCCCGTTAATGGTCGCGCGCTTGCTGTCACGACCCGACTTATTTTCTGGCTTAATGTTCATTCTCCGTTAATTGACCCTTATGGGTGATATCCGTTTGCAAACGCTCAATGAACGCGCTCAACGGCATAGTACCAAGGTCTTCACCTTGACGCGTACGCACAGCCACCAAGCCTTGCTCGGCTTCCCGATCGCCAATCACTAGCATATACGGAACGCGCTGAAGCGTACGCTCGCGGATTTTATAGCCAACCTTCTCATTTCTCAAGTCGCTAATGGCGCGAAACCCCTGAGATTTCAACGATTTTTTAATATCAGAGACGTATGGAGCCTGT
>CAXIBK010000032.1:0-14624 GCA_964022225.1 uncultured Paraperlucidibaca sp. | reverse complement strand
GCGCTGCTGAAACATCTCAGCCGCATCTAAAATGCTGTGACTGGGATGAATGGTCTCGGCACCCGCGCTCATCACGTCCCGCACTAGGCCCGAGCTCATCTCGTAATAGCCCGATTGCAGCATGTCGCTTAAGCAGTCGGCCTCGGAGAATATCCCAACCAGCAGCCCATTTTGCACAACGGGGGCGCCAGAGATTTTGTGTTGTAACAGCGTTTTGATGGCGGCATCGATGCTCATCTCAGGACTGAGAACGATGGGCGATTTCGCCATGTAATGATCAACACGAATGTCATGCAGCATGGGGGGCCTCAGCACGCGATGGTAAGGCTTCAGTCATGGCCTAAGTCGCGTTGATGGTCAAGAGACTTGCGCCCAATGACTGTTTTTAGTGACCGAGCTGCGTGCGCGCGAGGCGTTCGCCAATAGCGCGCACAATGCCATCGCGATCGAGGCCACAGGCGGCATGCATTTGCGCAGGCGAGGCGTGCTCAATATAGGCATCGCGGATGCCGAGTGTGAGTAGGCCGCAACCATAGCCATTGGCATGTAGCCATTCGCCCACGGCCGAACCCGCGCCGCCCATCACCGCGTGCTCTTCGACACTGACTAAAAGGCTGTGGCTACTGGCTAGTTCGATCAAGCAGGCTTCATCTAGCGGTTTTACCCAGCGCATATCAACGATGGTAGGTGTTGCTAGACCGAGTTTTTGCAGCTCATTGGCCGCTTGCGTGACGGCTTCTAGGCGCGAGCCGAAGTTTAAGATGGCCACTTCCACGCCACGGCTTAGAACGCGTGCGCGGCCAATGACGGGCAGCTCCGCGCGAGTATCGATAGTCGCACCGGTGCCGGTGCCACGTGGATAGCGCACCGCCGATGGGCCTGGGTGCTGCCATGCGGCTTCGAGCAGGGCGTGGCATTCGGCCTCATCGCTAGGGGCGGCGATGATCATATTGGGGATGCAGCGCAGAAAGGCTAAGTCGTAGGCGCCAGCATGGGTGGGGCCATCTTCGCCAACTAATCCGGCACGATCGATGGCAAACGTGACATCAAGGTTTTGCAGAGCAACATCGTGAATGAGCTGGTCATAGCCGCGTTGTAAAAATGTCGAGTAAATGGCAACAACGGGCTTCAAGCCTTCGCAGGCGAGACCGGCGGCAAAGGTTACTGCGTGCTGCTCGGCAATCGCTACATCGTGATAGCGTTCGGGATATTGCGCGGCAAAACGCACCATGCCCGAGCCTTCGCACATGGCTGGCGTGATACCGACCACACGTAAGTCCTTGGCAGCGGCGGCGCAAAGCCAGTCACCGAAAACGTCGGAGTATTTTTTCGGTTTCGACGCAGGGACTTGAGTGGCAACTTTTTCTGTTAGCGACTGAGCAATAGGCGCTGCACGTTCGGTCACTGGCGCAATTTTGCTAATTGCATGGTAGCCAATGGGGTCAGCTTCGGCTGGTGCAAAGCCTTTACCTTTGGTGGTAAACACATGCAGCAATTGCGGACCCTGTGCCTCGCTTAAATTGGCGATGGTCTCGATCAATTCATCAAGGTTGTGGCCATCAATTGGGCCAACATAGTTAAAGCCGATGGACTCAAATAAGGCGCCGGGTGCGTCGGTGACCATGGTCTTCATTTGCTCTTCGGTGCGACGGACAAAGTTCATTGCGGTGGGCATTGATTGCAGCACGCGCTTACCGCCCTCACGTAGCGCGATATAGCTTTTGCTCGCCCATATGCGCGAGAAATAATTCGATAGGCCACCGACTGCATTTGAAATCGACATTTGGTTGTCGTTCAAAATCACTAGCATATTGGCATTTTGATGTGCGGCGTCATTTAGCGCTTCGAAGGCCATGCCCGCCGTCATTGCGCCATCGCCAATAACGGCGACCACTTTGCGCTCACTGCCAGTGAGTTCCGCAGCGCGCGCCATGCCCAGTGCGGCAGAAATCGATGTTGACGAGTGGCCAACGCCAAAGGTGTCGTAAGGCGATTCTTCGCGGCGTGGAAATGCAGCAAGGCCATCTTGCTGGCGCATGGTGAGCATTTGCTCTTTGCGTCCCGTTAAGATTTTGTGCGGGTAGGTCTGATGGCCAACATCCCAGACAATTCTGTCTTGAGGGGTGTTGTAGACATAATGCAGGGCGATAGTAAGCTCAATAACACCTAAGCCGGCGCCGAAGTGGCCGCCAGTTTGACCCGTGCTCCAGAGCATAAACTCGCGTAATTCGCGGGCCAGTTCAGGCAACGCGTCGACCGGCAGCTCACGCAGTTTATCCGGCGTGGGCACTTGGTCGAGCAGGGGCGTAAGCGGTCGATTCAGTGGAATTTCGTGGAACATCAGAGGCCTTCCTGAGCAGATGGGCGAATTATACCCATTCGTCAGTGATCGCGCGCGAGTAAGTAGTTTGCCAGCGTGCGTAATGGTTCTGCCCGTTCGCCCAATGGCGCGAGTGCGGCCAAGGCATCATCGGTGAGTTGGCGAGTTAATGTTTGCGCAGCTTCTAGGCCAAGTAACGCAGGATAGGTAGCTTTCGCATGTGCTGCGTCTGCGCCAGATTGCTTGCCCAGTGTGGCGGTGTCGCCGATGACATCGAGCACGTCATCGTGGACTTGGAAGGCCAGACCCAAAGCATCGGCGTAATGATCAAGTGCAGATAGCTGAGCTTCGGTAGCGTTGCCAGCCAGCGCGCCTATACGCACGGCGGCGCGAATCAGTGCCCCGGTCTTAAAGCGATGAATGTGACTGAGGGCATCGGCGGTGATATTTTGGCCTTCGGCAGCGAGGTCGAGGCGTTGGCCATAAACCATGTCACGTGCAGCCTGAGCTAGTGCGCGCGTTTGCTCGGCGGTGATTCGTCCATGTGAGTTTGAGGATGTGCTTGGCGCATCAATTAGCCCGTCGCTAAGTGCGCAAAACGCCAGCGCTTGCAGCGCATCGCCGGCCAAAAGTGCAGTGGCCTCATCAAATTGGCGATGGCAGGTGGGTTGGCCACGGCGGAGATCATCATCATCCATGCAGGGTAGATCGTCGTGGACTAGTGAGTAGCCATGAATACATTCAACGGATAATGCTGCGGATTCTGCGGCTTGCCAGCTGCCACCGACGCTTAAGCAAGCACCCCAGGCTAAAGCTGGTCGCACGCGTTTGCCACCATTGGCCATGGCGTAATCGATAGCGGCGTTAAGCCGCTCATCATGACCCCGATGGCGCGTGAGAAATCTCTGCAGCAGGGGAGCAAAGCGAGTTTGCGCCTGAGTCAAAAGCGCTGGCAGCGAAGCGGTCGCTAGCGATGTAGCGGCCTCAGATGCGATGAGCATGGTGCTTAGCTATCGTCGCGCGGTGTGAAGGCCTCGGTGTCGAGGCTGCCATCGCGCTTGGCGAGTAGCAGCTGCACTTTTTGCTCGGCGGCATCTAGCGATTGCTGGCATTGGCGAGTGAGGCGTACACCTTCCTCAAAGGCCTTTAGCGCATCCTCCAAGGGTAAGTCACCGCCTTCCAAGCGCTGCACTTGCGACTCTAATTCGGCGAGTGCGCGCTCAAAATCGACAGGCTCGGCTTGCGTTGCGTCCGTCATCGCGGCTCTCCGTTTATGACAGCTAATTGAGAGCGCTATTTAACCACGAGCAGCTTAAAACTTGTATCGCAGACCCACGACACCGCCACGACCAGGTGCGGGCACGGCATCCTTGATGAATGACGTGGCGTGGCGAATATCGTCATCTAGCAAGTTTGTGCCTTGCACGAAAATGCTGGCCTCGCTTGCACCTTGGCGATGCACCACCATGCTGACATCGGCATTGAGTAATCCATAGCCATTGGTTTGTGTGTCTAGCCGACCGGGACGATCCTGGTCCATGGCTTGTACATAACTGATGTTGGCACTGGTGGCTTTGTAGTGGCCATGCAAGCTCAAGCCATAGCGCGCTGGTGTCAGGCGTGGCGCAGGGGCATCGCCAGTCGAGGTCTCAATGGTGCCACGCACGGCATCGGTAAAGCCGCGAATGCTCAGCTGCACGGGTCCATCGGTTTCGTCTAGCAGGGCATAACTAGCGGCAAGCTCATAGCCGCTGAAGCGGGCGTTGTTTTGTGCATAGTTGATCAAGAGGAACTCTTCTGCAGGGCCAGAGCTCGTGTTGTCTTCATTTACGCGTGTGGGATTGCCTGTGCCATCGTCGGTTTCACGAGCATAAATATAATGACGTGCCTGTTTATGGAAAACGCTAGCGTCGAAATCAAAGCGGCCCTGATGATGGTCAAAGCCAATTTCGATGTCTTGGCTTTGTTCAGCCTGTAAGTTGCGATTGCCAATTTCGAAGGTGCCCGTTGCGGCGTGTGGACCAAAAGCAAACAGCTCTTCGATAGCTGGAGCGCGTTCAGCATGAGTGAGCGTGATGCGCAGATGGCTGTTGTCGTTTATATCGTAGAGGTTGCCAAGAGATGCGCTGATAGGTGCAAACTCACGCCCATTGCCGGCGTCAGGCGAGATTCGTACGCTTTCCACCCGCGCACCTAACTCAATTTTATGGCGGCCAAAGCGGCGCTCTTCCAGCACAAAAAGTCCAGCCTGCTGGCTTTTGGTTGCCGGCACATAAGCCTCATCGCCAATGGCGGCAAACTCGCGTTGACCTAATTGCACACCGACCACACCACGAAAGCCGGCAATAGGCTGATGCACAGCTTCAATACGTGCCTGCGTTTCGTTATTGGTGAAGCGCGTGCCGACAGTGGCGGCATCTTCAAACTCGGTATGACCGTAGCGTGAGTCGCTGAGTTTTACACGCAGGGATTCCAGTGCTGGGATGGGATCGCGGAGTAAGGCTTGAGCGTCATAGCGGCGCTGGCGCATCACGATAAACGCCTCATCTTCAACAGGTAAGCCATAGCGCTGATCGTATTGGCTGGCGGAGAAGCCAAAGGCATTGCCGGCATTGGTGATGTAGCTGTAGCCAAGTGCGCCATTGTCGAGATCACTGGAACTGTTGGCTAAGCGGCCTTGGCTAGTACTGCTGCCATCCACGGCAGCATTGCCTGGAATGGCATAGTTTTCGCTGCGGCTACGGGATCCATCGATATGCCACTGGTGGTTGCCGTGGCCATAATTGATGTCGGCGGCAGCTAAGCCATTGCGCGCATTGGAGCCTTGGCTCGCCTCGAGAGAGCCGGAAAAGCCGTTGATGACTTCGGTGGCGAGGCGCGAGTCCGTGATATTGACCACGCCGCCAGAAGCACTGCTACCGTACAGCAAGCTGGCGGGGCCTTTGATTATTTCAATTTGACGTGCAATTAACGGATTGATGGTCACTGCGTGATCGGGGCTTAGTGCGGAAACGTCCATGGCGCTAATGCCGTTAGCCAATACATCAACACGAGGGCCGGATTGGCCGCGAATGACGGGTCTTGAGGCGCCCGCACCGAAGTCGCCGGTGCTGATGCCGGGCTCATTCGCTAAGGTTTCACCGATGCTTGCGCGCTTCTTGCTGGCTAAGTCCTCTCCACTCAACACGGCGATGGGCTGAACTAGCTCATCGGCCGTGCGACCTAATGGGCTGGCATTGATCGTGATTTCGAGTAATGGCTTGGCTTCGGGGGTATTTGCCGCGCTCATGCCACTGGCTAATGCTGTGAGAGCAAACAGGCTGAGTGGGGCAGAGCGATAGAAGCGGACGTGCATGACGGATCTCCAGTGGCGTGAGCGCGGTATGTTATACCATAACATTTTTAGTGCAAACCCTAAGACAATTCGGCAGGCATCATCGACTGCGTTATGATGCGGCATCGATGATTAAGGGGTGCATCTGTGTCCGTAACCAAGCTATTAACCGAGGCTGAGCTAGCCAAAATTAAAAAAGATTGTCAGCGCCGCGTTCGTCGTGTGTCGTGGATTTCTGCCGGTGCAGCCATTGTGCCTGTGCCTTTATTTGATGTCGTATTTGATGTTGGCGTGCTGATTAAAATCGTGCCTGAGATCAACCAACGCTTTGGCCTAGAGCCTGAGCAAATCGCGCAGATGTCGGATGAAACACGCATTCAGGTATGGAAGCGTCGTGCTGAGCGCGGTAGTGAGTTGATTGGTATGGTCGTTACCCGCGAGCTAATTCGTCGCAGCTTGCAAGGCATGGGCACGCGCATTGTGGCCAAGCAGGTAACAAAATTTATTCCGCTCGGCGGGCAAATTGTCGCTGCAACTTTGGGCTATTGGATCATGCGCAAGTTGGCCATGAGCCATGTTGATGACTGCTACGAAGTGGCACTAACGGCCAATGGCCATAGCTCGAAAGCGAAGCGCTAACGTGGAAATAGCATGATAGATGAGTCGCCGAAAAAGCTAATTAAGCAGGCCAGCGAGTTGAAGGCCTCTTCCGTTAAAGCTGCTGCTAAAAATCCTGCTGCGAAGAAAGCTGCCGAGAAAAAGCCATCAGCCGATCGCGGCCGCCGTTATCGCGGCGTCAGTGAAGAGGCGCGACAAGCTGAGCGCCGCCAACGTTTTGTCGAGGCAGGGCTGACCGTGTTTGGTTCGCGTGGTTATCACAGCTCCACGGTGCGCAGTATTTGCGCTGAAGCTGGGCTGACTGAGCGCTATTTTTACGAATCATTTTCCAATAGCGAAGACTTGCTTTGCGTGGTCTATGACTACACCAATCAGCGTGTACGCGATCGCGTTTTAGCGGCCGTGATGGATGCACCGCGCGATGTCTCCGCCATGGCCTACGCTACCTTGGTGGCGTTTCTTAGCATCATGCGTGATGACCCACGAATGGCTCAGCTATTGTTTGTTGAGGTACTAGGAGTGAGCGAGCGCGTCGATCAGCGCTACCGCAAAAGCGTCGAAGATTTTGCCCAGCTCATGCAGTTAATGGTGGCGCCGCTGCTTGATTCGAAAGCCTTGCCAGCACCTTTGCAGCCTGACATCTTGTCAGTGGCGATGCTGGGCTCGGTGATTACCGTAGTTTCACGCTGGATGATTAATGGCTTTCAAGAACCCATCGACACTATCGCGGAAAACTTGCACGTAGTCTTAGTTGCGATGATGCGCCATTTGGTTATTTTGGCGGACGCACCTGATGCATCCGCTTAGCAATCGTCGCCGTACGGCGATTTAAGTAGCGCGTACTACGATGTTTATCGTAGTAGCGGGGGTTGGGGATCATCGCGGCTAATTTCGCCGCTTGTTGCGGGCTTAGATTATTCGCGGAAACGCCGAAATAATGTCGTGCAGCGGCTTCGGCACCAAACACACCATCGCCCCATTCGATCACATTTAAGTAAATTTCGAAGATGCGCCGCTTATCTAGGCGCTGTTCGAGCATCAGGGTGATGATGGCTTCTTCGCCTTTGCGCAGGGGCGAGCGTGAGCCTGATAAAAATAGGTTTTTCGCCAGCTGCTGCGAGATCGTAGAGCCGCCGGCAACAATGCGGCCCTTCTTAATATTTTTCTTCCACGCTACCTCAATGCCATCCCAGTCGAAGCCTTCGTGCTGGGTGAAGCCACTATCTTCAGCGACCATTACCGCGCGTTTTAATGAGCCTGAGATACGCTCATACGGCACCCATTTATGCTTCAGTGCCGCGTCTGGATTTTGCTGCTGCATGGCATCTAGGCGAGCACTCATAAACGCCGTCGACTGCACCGGCCGACTTTCCCACCACCAAATCTGCGCATATACCCACGCGTGCCAAGCCAGCACCATGGCTAGCGAGAGCAGCACTAAGCGCCCGAGCAAACGCCGCCACAGCGGCTTGGCTTTGCGCCGCGTGCTTTTCGTGTTTTTACGCATACGTTTAAGCACTATGCAGGCGGGTCAACTCAGCGATTTCTTCGCTAGCACCAAGCATCACCGGCACGCGTTGGTGCAGGCCGCTAGGCTGAATGTCCATGATGCACTGATGACCGGTGCTGGCCTCGCCGCCGGCTTGCTCGACCAACCAAGCCATTGGGTTTGCCTCATACATCAGGCGTAATTTGCCGCCTTTGCTGGCCATTTTGCTATCGAGTGGATAGAGAAATACGCCGCCACGACAGAGTAGGCGATGGACATCGGCGACCATTGCGGCAACCCAACGCATATTGAAATCTTTCGCGCGCGGGCCGGTTTTGCCGGCGAGCAAATCCGCGACGTAGCTCTGCACCGGTGCTTCCCAAAAGCGCTGATTCGACATATTGATGGCAAATTCTTGCGTTTGTGCGGGTAGTGTTAAGTTTTCTTGGGTGAGGATGAGTTCGCCGCTGTAGCGATCGAGCGTAAAGGCATGCACGCCATGGCCTAGGGTAAGAATGAACTGTGTTGATGGCCCATAAATGGCATAGCCAGCGGCGACTTGGGCGCTGCCGGGCTGTAAAAACACGGAGGCATCGCGGGCATCGCAGCCATCTGGTGCCGGTAGCACAGAGAATATTGTGCCCACAGGCGCGTTGATGTCGATGTTTGATGAGCCATCGAGCGGATCAAATAAGAGTAAGTAGGCGCCTTCACTGCCTGGGTGTGGCACCGGGAATGGGTCGTCCATTTCTTCCGAAGCCATGCCTGCCAAATGGCTGCCGTCGCTGTGTAGCTGTAGCAAAATATCGTTGGCGATTACGTCGAGTTTTTTCTGGTCTTCACCTTGCACATTTTCGCTGCCGGCAGCGCCAAGCACACCAGCAAGTGCGCCTTGGCCAATAGCTGCACTGATGCGGCGACAGGCTTCAGCCGTGACCACTAGCGTTTGGATGAGGTTGGCGGGCAGGGCGCCATGACCGCGACTTGTGTCATTCAGCCAGTCAGTGAAGGTAATGTGTTGCTCTGTACTCATCTTGCAGCCCTGTTTGAATCAATAATGCTAGCAGTATAGCAGTGCACTAGATGTCTGCGAGCGACGGAAAACGCTGTTTCGGGCTAGACGCTTTTGCCATTGCACCGTTTAATAGGCGCCTGCCACTCGGCTGAGCAACCACCCTAGGAGGCCTCTCATGAGCCTGATTCAAGAATTCCGTCAGTTTGCTATTAAAGGCAATGTGATCGATCTCGCTGTTGGCGTCATCATTGGTGCTGCATTTGGCAAAATTGTGTCGTCGTTTGTGGGCGATATCGTCATGCCACCTATTGGTGTGTTGGTTGGTGGCGTCAGCTTTGTTGATCTTGCGGTCGTGCTCAAAGAAGCGGTTGGTGATCAGCCTGCTGTGTTGCTGAGCTATGGCAAGTTTCTACAAACTTTGCTGGATTTTTTCATCGTTGCATTCTCAGTGATGATGGGCGTGAAAGCCATAAACTCGATGAAGCGCAAGCCTGAGCCTGTACCTGAAAAAGCCGCTGAGCCAGTGCCGCCCACACCACAGGAGCAGCTCTTGATGGAAATTCGCGACCTCTTGAAACAGAAGGGCTAAAACCGTGAGCTTGAGCGAGGAGACTGCGTTACTGCGCATTAAGCGGATGGAGGCCTCGCTCATCCGTAGCTACCTCGCGCACAGCGATGTCCTACCCAAGGCGGACTACGAGCTCTTGCGTTATGCCTTGGTGTTGGCACGTTTGCGTGCGTTTAGCCCAGGCGCTGCCGGCCCCCGTGCTGAGCAGCGCGTTGTACGCAAAGAAGTTACGCTCAATACAACGCCCGTGGCGCAATTACGTGAGCTATTACTTAGTACGTTGTATTCGCCATTACGCGAGCAGCGCAATATTTTGTTGCGCCTGAGTCAGGTACGCCAACAAGTACCTTCGGTGCGTGAGGCTACTCAGCAAGCGCGTCGTGAGTTGTTATCGACCCACGCGCAAGACTTTAGTGCGGCTGAACTCGACGCGGAGCTCTGCCATAAGGTTCTGGTGCTCGCGCCGGGCGGTGGTGGAGGCTCTGGCTTTGTCTATATCGGCTTAGTGGCGCGCTTAAAAGCAGAGGGCTTGCTGCCGTCATATATTGTAGGTGCCTCCATCGGTGCCCTACTGGGCGGTTTGATCGCTCGTGATGCTGAGCCTGATATCGATGCTCTCATGGCATGGGGTAAAGGATTGCGGGTGAGGCAGATTTTCTCACGCCCGACTATCAATGGCCTGAGTCTGCCAGGCGCGGTACGTCTGCATTTACGCGGTATGGACCAAATGCTCCGTCACCCCGATGGATCCCCGATGCGCATCAAAGACTTGGCTATCCCATACGATGCTCTAATCGCGGGCGTGAAACTTTCTGCTTATCGAGACTTGCCGGCGGTACCAGAGCGGCGCAGCCATATGCTTGGTGCCCCGATGGTGGTGGCTGAGCGCATGCTGCAGTTGCTGAGCTATTTCAGTCCGCACGTGGCCAAGGGCATTGTTTTGGGTCGAGATGAGGCCACGCGTGAGATACGTGTTGTTGACGCCATCGGACTGTCGTCGGCAATTCCAGGGGTATTGCAATATGCCCCTTGGAGTGACGATGTCCACAGCTTGAAAATCCTCAGTGACTTGCGCGAAACCCATAAGTTACGCGCCTTTATGGATGGTGGCACGGTGGCCAATGTGCCAGCACGTGCTGCGTGGAAAGGGGTGCAGTCAGGTCGTATTGGTACGCGTAATGCCTATTATCTCGCACTGGATTGTTTTCATCCGCAATGGAGTGCGGGTCATGCTTGGCTCATTCCGGTGACGCAAGCGATTCAGGCGCAGTTGCCGGCGCAGCGGCCGTATTACGACTGGCTTGTGCGCTTTCAGCCAACACCATCGCCAGTGAACTTATTGCCTACTGAAGCGGTATTCGATAAGGCGTTTCAATGGGGATGGCAGCAAGCAGATGCTATTCTACCGCAACTACATGAGGCTTTGAGGCCATTGCAAGTGCCTGATTTTAATTAACATAGAGGCTTATTTAAAAATTCCAGTGAACAAGTGTTGACCTAAAATAAGTACATGTGTACTCTGAGTGTGTAGATGTTCACTTGGAGACGCAAAATGTCGTCGCAATTTGTCTTACCCTCATTTGTTGGTCGTGTCGTTAAGTCTGTAGTGACCCCTTCGGTCATCGACTTCTGGGCCGCCGAGTTAGGCCTTGATAGCCGTGTTGAGCGCACCGTTTGCCGCGTCGTTGCACGCTGGATGGAAACCGCCGACACCGTTACTTTGGTCGTTAAACCTAATCGTAATTTCTCTGGCTTTAAGGCCGGTCAGCACGTCAACCTCAGTGTTGAGATTGACGGCATTCGCCATACCCGCAGCTATAGCTTCAGCGAAGCACCTGCAGCTACTGGCCTGCTCGCCATCACCGTGAAAAAAGTACCGAATGGCCGCGTCAGTAATTATTTAGTTGATCACGTTAATGTTGGTGATCGTATTGAGCTAGGCCAAGCCTTTGGCGACATGACGTTTGCCCAAGGCGCACCTGAAAAAATCGTCATGCTTGCCGCTGGCAGCGGCGTTACGCCATTGATGAGCTTGCTGCGTGAACTCGCGCAACAACAGATGCCTAGCGATGTGGTGTTTATGTTTTGGGCACGAACACGCGCCGATCTCATCTTCCGCGAAGAGTTAGAGGCGCTAGCGGCGCAATACTCGCAGCTTCGCGTAGTGCCGATTTATGAGCATGAGACCGAGCTGCAAGCTGGCGACTTAACAGGTCGTCCATGCGCCGAGCAGTTTGCTGATATTGCTGACATGAATGAACGCACAGTCTATGCCTGCGGCCCAACCGGCTTTATGAATGCCGTACAGGCATTAGTTGCCGATCAAGCTCAGGAGTTTCATGCCGAAGCCTTTACGCCGCCAGTGTTTGTGCCTAGCAGCACCGAGACCGTGCGCGTGTTCCTGAAGAAATCCAATAAGCATGTCGATTTGCCACAAGGCATGCCGCTGCTCGATGCACTCGAAGCGCAAGGCATCAAGCCAAATTCAGGCTGCCGTATGGGCATTTGCAACACTTGTGCTTGTGGCAAATTTGGTGGCGTAACACGCAACCTATTAACTCAAGAATTAGATGTCGATGACACCGCTAGCCTACGCATTTGCGTCAGCGCCGCTGTCGGTGACCTCACCTTAGATTTGTAATGCCACGGGCATTTGGAGAAATATCATGAGCAAGAGCCGTCAGTTGAGCCCTGCAGAAATCGAAGCCTTTGGTGCCGAAGTCGATGCCATTAAGCAACGCCATTTAGCCGATGTTGGTGAGCGTGATGCGACCTATATTCGCAAGATCGAAAAAGCTGTGCGCTATACCGAAATCGCTGGTCGTGGCCTATTGATGGCCGGTATTTTCCCGCCTGCCTTTGTCGCCGGTGCGGCGCTGCTAGGCGTGTCGAAAATCCTCGACAATATGGAGCTGGGCCACAACGTCATGCATGGTCAGTATGACTTCATGCAAGACCCGCGCTTCAGTGGTCAAACTTTTGAGTGGGATACCTGGTGCACATCAGATAACTGGCGCTATAGCCATAATTACATGCATCACACTTACACCAATGTGCTGGGTAAAGATCACGATATTGGTTATGGCGTGTTGCGTATTTTTCCCGAGCAAAAATGGGAGCCACGATTCTTGGCTAACCCGGTCATGGCCGTTACGTTAGCCGTGTTTTTCGAGAACTTACTGGCATTGCAAACTCTGGAGACAGAGAAAGTGTTGGCTGGTGAGAAAACCTGGAAAGAATGGTTTAAGCAAGGCAAGCCAACTTTCCGTAAAGGCTTTAAGCAAGCTGCGAAAGATTATGTGTTTTTCCCGTTATTGGCAGGCCCATTCTTCTTACCGGTGTTGGCCGGTAATTTTGTTGCCAACATCATGCGTAATCTGTGGACCTTCACCATCATTTTCTGCGGTCACTTTACTGAAGATGCCGAAGTTTTTGCGCTTGAGACGCTAGAGAATGAAACACGTGGGCAATGGTATTTACGCCAAATGCGTGGCTCGTCAAACCTAACTGGCGGCAAGCTATTTCACATCATGAGCGGCAATTTGAGCCATCAGATTGAGCACCATTTATTCCCAGAAGTGCCGGCACATCGTTATGCCGAAATGTCGGTGGAAATGCGCGAAATCGCCAAGCGCTATGGCCAGAACTACAACAGTGCTTCACTGGTAAAACAGTTCAGCACAGTCGCTGGTCGTATCTTGCGCCATGCCTTACCTAGCTCGCCTAAAAAGGCGCTAACCGTGCTCGCGGCTGAGGAAAAAGTCAGCTTGGCGAAGGCGGCTTAAGCCATGCGTTTAGCCTTGTGGAGTGGCAAGGGAGTGGCGCATTTGGCCATGCATTCGGCGGCTGAGATAACAGAGCTGGTTACCGAAATGCACGGCACGATTAAGCGTGTGCCAATGCCTTTGGGGGCTGGATTGAGCGATGCCCGCCAAGCGGCACCCTTTCCATATCGGCTTATTTCTGGCGTGTTCCGCCAGCTTGCGCGCGGCATCGGCCTATTGCCCGTGCATGCTGACCTGACATATCAGCCGCCCTATGCCTTGCCGATCATCAGCGCGCTAAATGGTGTCTGCGGCGATAAGCTGGCGCGCTGGCAAAGCCCGCTAGCACTGCCGATGAGCTTGCGCGATAAGCAGGGCCATGCCATCGCTTGGGGTGACCTCACCGGCGCTACGTCGAATGCAAAAGTAGCGCTTTATATCCATGGCTTGTGCATGAGTGATCGCGAATGGCAGACGCCGACCAAGCAAGCTACCGATGAATTGATGCAGAGCAAGGGCTGGCAAATTGGCCATCTGCGCTACAACAGTGGTCGTGCGATTTGGCAAAATGGCGAAGATCTAGCGAACTGGTTGGAAGCCGCTAATGCGGCCTATCCAGCTCGCGAAATTGTACTTATTGGCCATAGCATGGGCGGCCTGCTCATGCGTAGTGCCTTTGCCTATGCGCATGAGCATGGCCAAAGCTGGCCAGCACGAATAAGCAAAGCTGCGTATTTAGCGACACCGCATTTGGGCGCGCCTCTGGAGCGTGCGGGCAATCGCCTCAATACCTTGCTCGGCCATTCGCCCTACACAGCGCCATTCATGCGCTTGGGCAATATCCGCAGTGCGGCGATTAAAGATCTACGCTATGGCTTCATCAGCCAAGCGGAGCATGAACAAACGCAAGACATCGGCTCGCGTGATCATCGTCTGCAATTAAACCCATTGCCTGATGGCATGGCGCATTTATTGATAGCTGGCAGTCGTAATCCAGAAGCTGCAAAAACCTGGGTGGGCGATGGTTTGGTGCCGCTCTACAGCGCATTGGGTCAGCACAAGCGTGACGAGAAAACACTACTCGCGGAAAATATCACGCGTTTGTGCTACGACCATGTCGATCATCTCGCCATGCTTAGCGATGTGCGCGTATGGGATGCGCTCGCCGACTGGTGGCTAGCACCCTAAGCCGGAATGCGTTACAACCCATGGCATCATTTTCACTGAGTTGATGTCATGGGTTTCTACGATAAGCATATTCTACCGCACCTCATTAATTGCGCCTGCGGCCTGCCCGCCATGATGGGGCAGCGCGCGAAGCTGATTCCGTTAGCAACAGGGCGTGTCATTGAGTTAGGCATCGGCACCGGGCTTAACCTGCCGTTTTATGATGCGAAAAAAGTCAGCGCGATCATCGGTGTTGACCCCGCTGTGGGCATGCATAGAAAAGCTCGAGATCGTGCGCAGCAAATCACTATTCCTGTTGAAACCGTGGCGCTGGAGCTAGAGCAAATTG
>CAXIBK010000031.1:0-14996 GCA_964022225.1 uncultured Paraperlucidibaca sp. | reverse complement strand
CTTCGCGACCAATCCACATCTCACGCAGGCCTTCATTGTTTTTTGCAGCGCCAGCACCTGAAGAAGCAAAATCGTTTTCAAATTTGTATTTGAAGTCGTATGCGCGGCCTTCTAAGGTTAAGCGTGCACGGCGGAAGAAGAAGTCGTTGCCGCTATTTTGTGTGCCGACATTAATGTCATCTTCATCAGTATAGTAGTTAGCATCGAAATGGATACGGCCACCAATTTTGGCTTCGAAGTTGCCATCTTCCGATTTAATTTTAAAGCCACCAGTAGTCGAGGCTGCGTCTGCCGCCAAGGCGGTCGCGCCAAAGGAGGCGGCAAATACGGCTAGTGCGGTCATCTTGATTGCATGTTTCATTATTTACCTCTGCATATCAGCTTAGGGGATTAGGCCGCTTGGCAGCCAACCCGGGGACCTTTTTGGTGCCCGCTTTTGGGTTGCCGCGACTATGACGTTTAAATATGACACTTCATCGAAGTTTTTGTGACGGTTTCGTGACAATCCGATCGGTTGACACTGAAGATGAATCTTTTATGACCATTCAGGCGCAATTCACTACCGTTGGTCGCACCAACTTAGTGCAAGCATTGTATGTCTTATGTATCTAGATTTAACTCAATTCGTACAGTCTTGGCTGTACCTGCAATGCATGCATTCAATTAAGAATAAGAGGTTACCTCATGAAATTACAAAAGATTGCTTTGGCAGTAGCACTTGTAGCGGCCCCACTCAGCGCGTTTGCGGGTGGATCATTAGATGTTTTCTACGTGGACCAAGACTTGGATATTCAAGGAGCAGGTGACGATGACGGTAATGGCTATGGCTTCCGTGGCTTAGCTGAACTTGGCCATGGCGTCAGCCTGACAGCTCTTCATCAAGATGCAGACCTAGACACCGCAAATGGCAACTTAAAAGAAACCCGCATCGGTCTGAGCTATGACCGAGGAATGGACGGCTTCAGCGTTGGTGGTGGTTTAGAAACAGTGACAATTGACCTAAATGGTGGCGGCCCCGGTACTTCACTGCGCGGCTATTCAGCCAATGTTCATGCCAGTATTTCACCAATTGAAAACTTAAGCACATATGCTCGAATCGGCTATACCGATGTTGATGACTTAGACGGCGTGGAGTACGAAGTAGGCGCAAGCTATGCCTTCACACCAGAGGTAGCGGGTTTTATTGAGTACCGAATGGCTCGGCTTGAAACTACTAATGGGCCCGCAGTTGATCTAGACCTAGACACACTTCGTGTCGGTGCGCGCTACACATTTAAGTAAGACATGCAGAGCATTGAGAGAGGCTAAACACCTCTCTCTTTTTTTGCCCGCAAACCCGAGCCAGCCTCAACCTTATAAGCCTTCGCGCTTTGACGCCTGCCAAAGTGCCTCCATCGTCTGGATGGAAGCCTCCTGTAGCGACTCCCCACGCGCCAACAACTCACGCTCAATAAACCCAAAGCGACGCCGAAACTTTGCGATGCCACCAAGCAGTGCCTGCTCACTATCCACATTTACCTGGCGCGCAAGGTTGGTCATGCAAAACAAAATATCGCCCAACTCATCCTGCAATGCCGCTTGGCCTAAGCCCTGCTCCAAAGCTTGCTCAAACTCATCAAGCTCCTCACGCAATTTGGCCAAAACCGGGCGTGGATCGCGCCAGTCATAGCCGACCTCAGCTGCACGCGCTTGCAGCTTTTCTGCGCGGCGCAATGGGCTATGACCAGCTCCGACTTTATCGAGGAATGCCACGGGCTCGATGGCTTTGCCTTGCGCAGTCTTGAGCGCCTTCTCGATCGCCTTAATTTCATCCCATTGCGCACTCACCTGCTCTGCCGTCAGATCAATTCGCGGCAAATCGAGGCGGCCATCGCGAAAAATATGCGGATGACGGCGGATCAACTTCGCACTAATCGCCTCGGCGACATCGGTAAAATTAAAGCCGCCCTGTTCACTAGAAACTTGCGCCTGAAAGACTATTTGCAATAGTAAGTCGCCAAGTTCCTCACATTGCGCAGCGCTATCTCCACTGGCAATCGCATCGACAACCTCATATGCCTCTTCGATGGTGTATGGCGCTAGCGTTTGCTCATCTTGCGCCAGATCCCAAGCACAGCCCTGCTCGGGATCTCGCAAACGAGCCATGATGGCTAAAAGTTGGCGCAATGCCTGCTCAGAATGCACTGAAGTAGCACTCATTGAGACTCTCCAGCAGAGTCCAACGGCAAGCGATGCTCGGTCAGCCGTCGCGCCTCAATCACCATGGCCAGCTGTTCAATGCGCGTGAGTACACGCGACAACTTATCTAGACTCGATACTTCCATCGTCAGGCGCAAAGTTGCCGTAGCATCATGCTTATCAGATTGGGTTTGCACGCCAGTAACGTTGACTTGCTCATTGGCCAATACTGCCGTGACATCACGCAATAAGCCCGTGCGATCCCATGCTCGCACCATAATATCCACTGGGTATGAGGCTTGCTCACCGACCTGCCATTGCACATCAAGCGTGCGTGCCGGATCTTCTTGCGCCATGCGTTCGTAATCCGCACAGCCACGAGCATGGATGCTGACGCCGCGGCCCTGTGTGATAAAGCCAACAATAGGCTCGCCTGGCACTGGCTTACAACATCCGGCGACATGACTGAGTAAGTTGCCCACGCCCTCAATCATAATGCCAGCGCCATGCTGATCTGTTCGTGGGGCTCGCACAGCTATTTCCGGCAATGCCAGCTCTTGTTGCGCGGCCGATTGTTCCCCGCTCAAGGCATGTGTAATTCGCGCCAATGCCAAATCACCAGCGCCTAGAGCCGCAAGTACATCGTCACCTGTTCGCATATTAAAGCGCGGCGCCAAGCGATCGAGCGTACCCTTCGGTAATGCGATGCCCAAGCGCGACAGCTCACGCTCTAACAGCGCACGACCCTCTGTGACATTGCCCTCGCGCGCCTGTTGTTTAAACCAGGTGCGCACTTTAGCTATCGAACGACTTGCCGCCAAAAAACCTTGCGACGGGTTCATCCAATCACGACTAGGATGACCACCGCGATGCGTCATGATGTCGACCTGCTCACCGGTTTTAAGCTTATACGTTAGCGGTACAATACGGCCATTAACCTTGGCACCACGGCAGCCATGCCCCACTTCAGTATGGATATGGTAAGCAAAATCTAACGGTGTTGATCCGGCCTGCAAGTCAATTACTTGGCCATCCCGAGTAAATACGTAAATACGTTCGTCATGGATAGCTTGGTTGATTTGCTCAGCCAGCTCCTCTATGCGCTGATCACCAATATCATCTTGCCACTCAAGAACTTGACGCAACCAAGCAATCTTATTTTCGTAGCGCGCGTCGGAGCGAGAGGCCTTACCTTCTTTGTAAGTCCAATGTGCACAAACACCGAGCTCAGCCTCTTCGTGCATATCAAAAGTACGAATTTGCACTTCGATAGGCTTACCGGACGGACCAATAACCGCCGTGTGCAGAGAGCGGTAGCCATTCTCCTTTGGTGTCGCAATATAGTCGTCGAACTCTTTCGGAATATGTTTCCAAAGCGAGTGCACGACGCCGAGCGCCGCATAACAATCGCGGACCTCGGGCAGCAAAATACGAATCGCGCGGACATCAAAAAGCTCATGAAAGCCAAGACCTTTACGCTGCATTTTTCGCCAAATTGAGTAAATGTGCTTGGCGCGGCCAGTAACCTCAATCGGCCCCATGCCCATGCGTTCAAGTTGCTCGCGTACGGTCTCAATAACTTGCGCAATATAGCCATCGCGATCGAGGCGTTTCTCATCGAGCAAACTGGCGATTTGCTTATAGGCTTCAGGCTCAAGATAGCGAAATGAGAGATCTTCAAGTTCCCACTTCACATGCCCAATGCCAAGCCGGTGTGCTAATGGCGCATAAATGTCGAAAATTTCTCGGGCAACACGGCGCTTACGCTCGTCGCTCGCATCTTTTAATTCACGTATAGCAAAAGTACGTTCAGCGAGCTTTATGAGCGGCACGCGGACATCATCGATCATCGCAATAAGCATTTTGCGGACGTTATCGAGCTGATGCTCATCGCTGTTTTTATTATGCAGATCAGGGTTGATCAGACGACTAATGGCCGCCATGCGTAGTACGCCCTCGATCAGGCCAGCAATATCAGGACCGAACTCTTTATCGATTTGAGCTAGCTCGATTTTACCTTCGCGAACAGCACGATAAAGCACTGCCGCCATCAGCGACTCTTGATCAAGATTAAGCTCGGCCAAAATATCGGCCATGTCCAGACCAGTGAGGAAGCTCGAAGTACGCGATGACCAAATATTATGGCGCGCAACGGCATCACGATCGAGCTGTTCTGCGCGGAGGCAGGCACGCAAAAGTTCTGCTCGATCGTGCAGCTCAACGTGATCTTCGACTCGATCAAGCCAAGTCTCAAAGTCTACTGAGCCGTCGGCTAAGGTCGGGTAGTCAGCGCGTACTTTTACCATCGGAGCGCTCTCATTTTGCTTATTTGCGTTGCCATAAACCTGTGCGCAACAGCACTGTTATGGGGCGTCTAACGCCGCTTTTCAAACACCGCAATCGACTCTACATGCGTGGTATGCGTAAACATATCCATAATACCTGCCTTCAGCAGCACATAGCCGGCCTTCGCCAACTCACCAGCATCGCGTGCCAGTGTGGCAGGGTTGCATGACACATAAACGACACGCTTAGGCTTCAAGCTCACAATATGCGGCAGAACCTCAAGCGCACCGCTGCGTGGCGGATCAATCAATACACGCTCAAAACCCAGTGTCGCCCATGGCTGATTAGCAATTTCCTTCGTCAGATCATGCATATAAAACGACACATTATTTAAACCATTGGCTGTGGCATTTTCCTGGCCACGCAAGACCATCGCCTGCGACCCTTCCACGCCAACGACTTCCCTTGCCTTTGTCGCCAATGGCAAGGTGAAGTTACCAAGACCACAAAACAGATCCAAGACGCGATCTTCTGGCTGAATATCTAGCAAGTCCAATGCCAACGGCAGCATGCGCTGGTTTATCTCGGCATTGACCTGAGTAAAGTCATTTGGGTGAAAGGCTAAACGCAAATCGGTGCCATTAGGCGTTTGAAACGGAAGCTCATAGGCCAAACGATCGGGGCCATCTTCAGGCCACACCTTATGCACTGTGTCGTAATTGCCTGGCTGCAAATAGCATTGCCAGCCGCGCTCAGCGCAGAAATCGATGAGCGCTTGGCGGTCGCTTTTACTCAGCTCATTCATGTGTCTAAACACCAATGCCACTGGCGCAACACCATCAAGCTCATCGCCGGCAGCCACTTCGATTTGCGGGATATGATCGCGCGCCTCTAAGCCATTAATCAGCTCACGAAAAGCCGTGATACTCAAGCCCAGACGAGGATCCATGACCACGCAGGAATCAAGCTCGGCAAGAAAACTGGCTTGGCGCTCACGAAAACCGACCAGCAGCTTCTCTTTCTTGATGACATAGCGCACGCCCATACGAGCCTTGCGACGATAGGAAATATTGTCGCTAACCAATGGCGGCAGCCATTCTTGCGGAACAATGCCACCAAAATGCTGAAGATGCTCGGCCAATACCGACTGCTTCAATGTCAGCTGTGCCTCACGCGACATATGTTGCAACGAACAGCCACCACACACGCCAAAATGCGCACACGGCGCCTCAACCCGATCGCTAGAAGCCGTGATGACTTCAATGACTCGGCCTTCATCGTATTTTTTATGCAGATTGGTGAGCTTCACCACCACCTGCTCGCCTGGCAAAGCGCCATCGACAAAGACCAATTTGCCATCTTCGCGATGTGCAATGCCCCGGCCATCATGACCAAGCTTGGTCACGGCTAGCACCATTGGTTCCATGGCGTTCAATTTATTGTGTTTACGCGACATAACAGACTCAAGTCACGCCCCAGCCCTAAGGCTGTCGGCGCAATATTAATGGGAAGAAATTGGAGTATTTAGCGGTGGATCGATTGATGGCATGGTTGCTGTTGCGGCCTGCCATTGCGCCAAAAACTCGCTTAAATGAGGTTGATTGGCAGCCACTAAAGCCTGCTCAAGCAGCGCGAACTCTTCCACGAGCTGGCTAGCATCTATCTGCCCACGCATCTGCTGAAAGCGCAGCCATACCAAGTAAGTGTTGAGCACATCAGATTCGCAATAATTGCGAATGCTGCTCAAGTCGCCAGCCAGAAATGTTGGCCAAACCTGACTGCCATCCATGCCATTTTTCCCGGGGAAGCCTAGCAAAGTGGCGACTTGATCTAAGGGCTGCACGGCACGCGCTTGATAGCCCGCCAGCACATCCATCACATCGGTATGCCGTGAGTGAAAGCGACCGAGGTAGTTATTAAATTTCGCGTCGCGGTTGAACTCGCCCTGATCCCAATAGGTCGGCGCTGAAATACCGTGCAGCAAGGCGCGATAATGCAACACCGGCAGATCAAAGCCACTGCCATTCCACGATACCAGCGTTGGGTTGAAGCGCTCCAAGCCCTGATAAAATCGTGAAATTAGATCAGATTCGCTCGATGACTCATCGCCCAATGACCAGACTTTCACGCCATCACGCGAGCGCAATACAGCCGAGATGCACACCACTCGCTGCAAGGAATGGCGAATAAAGTCAGAGCCACCGGTTTCTTGCCGACGAAGCTTGAATAGCGCCTCGGCCGCAGCGGCATCATCCAAGCCTTCCAATCCATATAAGCGACGACCACCAGCAATATCAGGCACGGTTTCGATGTCGAATACTAAGGTATTCATGCGCGATCATCCGTAGTGAACACGCCGGTGGATAAGTAGCGATCGCCACGATCACAAATAATCGCCACGATGACGGCGTTTTCAACCGTCTTTGATAGCTCTAGCGCGGCCCATACCGAGCCACCCGACGACACACCACAAAAGATGCCCTCTTCACGGGCTAAACGGCGCATGGTGTCTTCAGCATCTTGCTGCGATGTATCAACAACAACATCAACGCGATCGCGCTCAAAAATTGTGGGCAAATACGCTTCCGGCCAACGCCGAATGCCCGGTATTGAAGCACCATCTATCGGCTGTAGGCCGACAATTTGTATCGCTGGGTTTTGCTCTTTTAAGTAGCGCGAAACGCCCATGATGGTGCCGGTGGTGCCCATCGAACTAATAAAGTGCGTGATCTGCCCTTTAGTCTGCTCCCAGATTTCTGGACCAGTACCGCGATAATGCGCTAATGGATTATCGCTATTGCCAAACTGATTGAGCACCACACCCTTGCCTTCGGCCTGCAAGCGCAGCGCTAGGTCTCGCGCTTCCTCCATGCCCATGCCGGCATCCATAGCGATCAGCTCAGCACCATAGGCAGCCATCGCGTCACGGCGCTCTTGGCTTTGGCTCGCCGGCATGATCAAGCGCATCTTATAGCCCTTGATTGCTGCCGCCATGGCCAAGGCAATGCCAGTATTACCCGAAGTAGCTTCGATCAAAGTGTCGCCCGGACGGATATCGCCGCGGCGCTCAGCTTCATTAATCATCATTAACGCAGGACGATCTTTCACGGAGCCAGCGGGATTATTGCCTTCGAGCTTTACAAGAATGGTATTGCTGGTGTCACCGGGCAATCGTTGCAGGCGAACCAAGGGCGTGTTGCCAACGCAGTCGGCAATAGTGGGGTAAATCATGGCAGCACTCAGCGCTAAAGTATGCCAATTGTAAAGATAAAGCCCGTGCTAGGACATAGCACGGGCTTTATCTGAAGCTTAACGCAGCTGCGACAATTAGCAGCTAGACGCTATATCTTAGCGTGGCGCCATACGAATAGCGCCATCGATACGAATGGTTTCGCCGTTCATAAAAGCGTTTTCGACCAGCTGCACAGCTAGTTGTGCATACTCTAAAGGCAGGCCTAAACGTTTAGGAAACTGCGTCATTTCGATTAATGGTAGCTTCACGCTATCAGGTGAAGACTGAAGCAATGGCGTGTTAAAAATGCCTGGAGCAATAGTGTTTACACGCACGCCAACAGTGGCTAAGTCACGGGCTAATGGCAGAGTCATACCAACTACACCGCCTTTCGATGCCGAGTACGCCACCTGACCGATTTGGCCATCAAACGCAGCAACCGATGCTGTGTTGATAATAACGCCGCGCTCATTGTCGGCATTACCTTCGTTTTTAGCCATCTCGGCAGCAGCTAAGCGAGTCACGTTAAATGTGCCAATCAAGTTCACCGCGATGACCTTGTTAAACACCTCTAATGAGTGTGGGCCATTTTTACCAACGGTGCGCATGGCGCTACCAATACCGGCACAGTTGACTGCAATATGAACACCGCCCCACGACGCAACGACATCGGCTAAACCGGCTTGCACAGACGCTTCATCGGAAACGTTAACGCGGTAAAAGCGAGCACTTTCACCCAGCTCTTTGGCTGCTGCAGCGCCGGCCTCTTCATTCAAATCAAACAAGGCCACGCGCGCACCTTTAGCAATAAATGCCTGCGCGGTAGCAAAACCTAAACCCGATGCACCACCGGTAACGATAGCGACGCTATTTGTTAACTGCATAAAAACTCCGACTAAATTGACTGCGACTAATCACTGCCTAGCGCTAGCTCAAATACACACGCCGCCTTAGATAAGCCCGAGGCCAGATATTTCTCGTGCCAAACGTGCGGCATGGTTATCAGTCATGCCGCCGACAAAATCGAATACACGCAAATAGCCTTGGTATAGCGACAAGCCCGGCTCTAAAGGCGTCTCAAGTAAAGCTAATTGAGTTTGCTGGCGTGGCGTTAAAGCGCTCGGTCCGTGTACACAGAAGGCATGCACCGCCGGCATTAAGGTATCGAGCACTATGCCTAAGCAGGGATAAGCCGCAACCTCGGTAACTACTTTGCTGCGATGACGATAGACCTTGTCGTGCGCAAGTTGTTTGGCAGCCAAAAGTGCATCGCGAATAGTCGGACTTGCCACGGCAATCAAGTCTTTACCAGGTAATTCGCCATGCAATAGCGCGTCGTGATGGCGCATAAAGGTGTCGGCCAAGTCGCTAACGCAGGCGCCAACCATCGTGCCGCGCAGCGCCGCTGCGTATTGGCGCGGATCGCGGATATGCCACTGTTTATCGGGGTGAACAATAGGGCCGAGCAGGCTCTCTAGCTCATGCAAGTCGAGAATGCCGATCTCCACAGCATCTTCTAAATCGACAATGGCATAGCAAATATCGTCGGCGGCCTCCATCAAATACGATAGCGGATGGCGCGCCCACTGCTCGTCTCCACGCTGGATCAAGCCCAGTGACTTTGCCACCTCGCGATAATAAGGCAGCTCGGCTTGATAGATATTGAACTTGCCACGCTTGGGATAGCACTGCGCCGTCCACGGATACTTCACTAATGCACCGATCGTGGCAGCGCTGAGACGCATACCGCCTTCATTGCGATACATTTCCTGCGAGCACACCAAGCGCAAGCCCTGGGCATTGCCCTCGTAGGTTGTGATATCGCAATGCTCGGCGTTGGTTAGCGGAGCTAATAATTCAGCGCGCGCTGGATCACGAAACCAGTCCCGTAAGGCGTATTCACCGGTATGACCAAATGGCGGGTTGCCCATGTCGTGCGCAAGGCAAGCTACCTGCACGATGCCACCTACATCAAAAGGCGTGAAGCCTGTTGGCAGCTCATGCGGGCTAATTTTCAAGCTGGCGCCAACGCGATTGCCCAAGCTGCGACCGACACTAGCAACCTCTACGCTATGCGTTAGACGATTATGAGTATGATCATGTTGCGCCAAAGGATGTACTTGGGTTTTGCGACCAAGCCGGCGAAATGCAGTAGAGAAAACCACACGGTCATGATCGATATGAAACTCTGAGCGTAGGCCTGCTAAGCCTTGATCAGTAGCTGCTGCTGGGGCCGCGATAATTTGCTCATTTTTGACTTTAAAGCGTTGCGGCGACAGCAGCTGCGGCCAGCTCATGCGAGGCGATGTCATATCAGAATTCCTTAACAACTAGGTTTACATCATCGACAAAAGCCGACATAAAGGCTAGCGCTGAGCGTGGCATAATCACTACGGCTCATTAAAGAGGAACGACAATGCTAGATGCTCTATTTAAGAATAATTTGCGCTGGGCCGATGCTATTAAAGACAAAGAGCCAGACTTTTTCGAAAAGTTAGCTCAACAACAAACGCCACAACTTCTGTGGATAGGCTGCGCCGATAGCCGCGTTCCAGCCAATGAAATTATGGGCTTACTACCTGGCGAAGTGTTTGTGCATCGCAACGTCGCCAACTTAGTCATCCACACCGATATGAACTGCCTATCGGTACTGCAATATGCAGTCGAGGTGTTAAAAGTTCGACATATTTTGGTCACCGGCCACTATGGTTGCGGTGGTGTGAAAGCGGCTTTAGACAACCTAAGCTTTGGATTGATCGATAACTGGTTGCAGCACATTAAAGATATTCATCGCTATCACGCTGCACGCTTCAATGGCCTGTCTTATGAGGCCAAACTAAATCTGCTATGCGAGCTCAATGTCGTTGAGCAAGTTGCCAACGTTGCCAATACCACCATTTTGAAAAGCGCATGGGCACAAGGCCAAGACGTCTCCGTGCATGGCCTTATTTTCAGCATTGGCGATGGCATTTTGCGCGACCTTGGGGTGCACTGCAGCGCTTCGCAGCCCATCCCGTCGCTGGAAAAAGCCGTACTAACAGCTCAAGGAGTCATATCGCAAGCAGAATAAGCAACTTGCACACGGCGGTTTTGTGCCCATGCTGACTCGTCGTTACCTTCTGCAATTGGCTGCTCTTTGCCAAAGCTGACCACAGTCATTTGGGTCGCCTTGGCACCTTGGCTTTGCAGATAACTAGCTACTGCATTGCCACGGCGTTCGCCTAGCGCCAAGTTGTAGTCATGCGTGCCACGCGCATCTGTATGACCATCTAGCTGAACGCTAACGCCTTGAGAAGCTTTTAGCACTCCTGCTAACGCATTCAAGCTAGCCAATGCATCTGGCGAAAGCTCACTGGCATCAGTGCCAAAAAAGTACATATTGTGACGCAGCAACTCTGCGACCTCAGGAGTCTGCGCTTGAAGCAATGCTTGCAGCTGCGCTCGGCTACAGTTAGCGATCGCGCCCACGCCGGCATCAACAATGACTGTTTCAACAGCTTCTGGCAGCGTATCGGAACTCATGTCCGGCGCTACAGGTGGCGTTGTTGGCTCGCTGCGAAACATCGCACAACCCGACAACGTTGCGGTGAGAATACTGGCACTGATAAGTGCGGCAAGATGACGCTTTTGCATAAGAAATGCTCCTATTGGGTACGGGTTGAAACGAGTTTTGCTACGGAAAACTACTATTTTGGCGACCACACGGCACTTCGCACCGCGCCAAGACGATCTGGCCATTGCCAGCGTAACTGACCATCACGCGAGACAAAAAAGACACGATCACCGCCGGCAGTTTGCTCGGTATAGGTCAACAGCAAGCCATTGGGTGCGAAGCTCGGCGAACTCGCCAACACCCCACTGCTCAAAAACCACGGAGCACGTCTTGGCTCTAAAATAGCCAAGCGATAGCGACCATCGCCGCTGTCGTGAATTGTCACGATGGCATCACTAGTTGGGTCAAAAGCTGCACGCGCGTTAAAACGACCGGTGAAGCTGACACGCTGAGCGTCATTACTGCTTAAGTCAAGGCGATAGATCTGCGCACGGCCACTACGATCAGAGGTGAACAATAATGATTTGCCGTCGGCAGCCCACGTTGGCTCGGTATCAATCGCGGCATGATCCGTGACGCGTTGTAACTCACCATCGCTTAAACGATAAATATAAATATCTGTATTGCCCGCTGCCGATAGCGACATCGCTAGGCGCTGACCATCAGGCGACCAACTCGGGGCCGCACTGGTGCCGGTGAGCGCCGTCAAACGTGTGCGCTCGCCTGTGCTTATATTTTGGCTATAGATAGCCGATTGGCCATCCTCAAAGCTTACATAGGCAATCGACTTACCATCGGGCGACCAACTTGGCGATAGCAATGGCTGTGTCGCCTGCAGCAATATACGGGCGTTGGCGCCATCACTATCGGCAAGCATGAGGCGATAGCGCGAGCCGGGCAGCACTTGCACATAAGCTAATTGGCGTGATGCCATACCGGGCACACCAATCAGCTTTTCATACACAGCATCGCTGATGTAATGCGCCACCGCTCGCCAGCGACCATTACCCGCCTTGAGCTGCCCACTCAGCACCACGCGCTGCGTTGCTGGCTCGACTACGGCATAGCTAAAGTGATAGCGCTGCGGTGCAATCTGCTGCACAAAACCTTGCACAATATATTGCGGCTGAGCTGGGGCTGGTTCGTTGGACGGCTCAGCCTCAGTCAAACTAGTAACCGCTGGCGCCGCTTCATTAAACTCAATAACGCCCGGCTGCCATGCGCTGACGGCCTGCTTGGCAACGCGTAAGCCTGGGCTGTGGCGCAAATCATTACGAATAATATCGCCCAACGGCTCACCGGCCGCCGGTCCAGAGAAGTTAGCGACCGCAAGATCCAAACCCTTTTCTAGGGTCTGCTGAATATGCACTGTCAAAGAGGCATGCGCCGTGGCCATCTGCAGTAATAACAACGCTGCGGTACAAACTCGCCACATCATATGCCCCTCCGAATTAGCCAATTAAAATACAACGCAAAAGAAGGCAGTCTGATGACATTGCCACGCGCTTAAGCAAAAAAAAACGCGCCCGAAGGCGCGCTTTTATGGTGCAGCAGAATTAACCACGTGGTGGATTGATCACAACTTCCACACGACGGTTTTGCGAACGGCCAGCTTCGTTAGCATTGCTAGCGATAGGCTGATTCATGCCATAGCCAATAGCTGAAACACGGTTGCCAGCAACGCCACGGTTAACCAAATAGCCGGCAACAGATGAGGCACGTTGCTGTGACAAGGTTTGGTTATAGCTGGCCGCGCCAACATTGTCGGTGTGACCAGATACCGTGATCGTTGTTTCGTCATACTCTTTCAGCACATCCGCCACGGCATCAAGCACTGGGTAGAAGTCTGCGCGAACACTGCTTTGCGCTGTGGCAAAGGTAATGTTGCCAGGCATGATCAAAGTGATGATGCCGGTGTTTTTGTCACGCTGAATGCCAACACCAACGCCTGCCAGACGATCACGTAATTTCTTTTCTTGAACGTCCATATAGACGCCAACACCACCGCCAGTAACGCCGCCAATGGCTGCGCCCTGCAAGCAACGCTCATTACGCTTGCCGTGCTTAGTAGTTGCTGTAGCAATACCGCAACCGATAGCAGCACCGATAGCAGCACCGTATGCGCCTTTAGCTACTTGGCTTTCGCCGCTGTAGGGGTTTGTTGTACAGCCAGCCAGAACCATGGCGCCAGCGGCCATTGCAATCATCATTAAACGCATAATAAAACTCCTAAATTAGATACTCGCCTAAACGCAACCATCGCGCCTAGGTTTACGCCGCGTAGCAGTTTACCCGAAAACACCCATAGCTGGCTTAGCCACTGCCAACCAGCACATCATAAATAACAAGCCTAAACCGACAGCAAAAACCGGTTTAGCAATGCTGGAGCCACGTGAACGCTGAAATGCCACAGTACCGCAAACAATAAAGGCCACTAACAGCACGAGCTTAAGCAATGCCCAACCAGGTATAGCACCGACCTGATAAACCATGGCGAAGCCGGTCACCAACATAATAGTGGCTAAAATATGCGGTGCTATGCGCAGGAACTTCGCCGGTCGCTCAGCCTGCCCGGTAAGCAAATAGAAGCCTCGCCACAGATACACCAGAGCAAATAGCGCCGCCGTTAACATGTGAGGGTGCTTCAACATCATGTATGTGTTCACGCAATTACCTTTTGACTAGAAAACTAAGCACTCTTTGTCGCAGAGTACGCACCTTGGTTCAAGCCCAACGGTCGCTATTTTTGCTATCGTCAGGGGCTTGCCGCTTTTGCATAGGTTTTTTCTGATGCCGTTTGAAACCGTCCCAACGCCCTGCGTTGGTATTTGCTCGACTACTTATGGCGATATTGTCTGCCGGGGCTGTCGTCGCTATTTGCACGAAGTAGTTGAATGGAATCGCTACAGCGCTGAACAAAAGCGCCTAATTTGGCATCGCCTAGATGGTCTGCTGACACAAGTCATGCCGCGCTATTTTGAAATTATCGATGCTCAATTATTACGGCAAACACTTGACCAGTTACGCCTGAGCTATCGCTTCGAAGCCACACCGTGGACTTGGCTGCAAATCTTGCTCAAAAATGCCGCTCGCCAACTCAGCGACCTCACGCCTTATGGTGTGCGTCGCCTAGATACATCTGCGATGAGCTTGTATGAGCTAAAGGAATTAATGAACGCCGAGTTGCACACTTTGGCGAGCGCTTATTACGAGCGTGATTTGTTGCGTGCACTTCAGTTTTAGCTAGGGCAAGATTCACACGCCTAAGTGCATGTATCTTTAAATTTTGTAATCTATTTTTTGTACGAGACTCATCATGACTAACGATTTACCTATCCGTTTTTTTCCGCAGCAACTATCAAAAATTTACGCCATGCTCAAAGCCGGCGTGCTCTCGAGCAACTCACTGACTCGCCCAAGCAAACTCCCAGCAATGCCGGTGCGTAAAGACGATCACATTTCACCCGCCAGCGATGGGCTACTCGATGCTTATAGCGCATGGGCTGGCGCACCCGCCGCACGCTATCGCGACACAGTGCCGGCGCACTTTTGCAGCCACTGGGCCATGCCATTATTGGCTGAGCTAGGTCGTCTAGCACCCTACAACCTCACTACCTTGCTCAATCAGGGCGTGCATATGGTGATGCATCAGCCCATCCCGCGCGGCATGCCGATGACACTGGAAGGCCAGCTCGTTGAAGTAAAAGAAGTGGGCAATCGTTTACGTATTCACATGCGCATCGAAGC
>CAXIBK010000030.1:0-15154 GCA_964022225.1 uncultured Paraperlucidibaca sp. | reverse complement strand
CCTCATCGACATCGATATCACCTGCGATGGCGATCACTTCATCGATGATCACCACAGCGCCGAAGACTGCGGCATTACGCTGGGCCAAGCCTTTGCCCAGGCTGTTGGTGACAAAACTGGTGTCCGCCGCTATGGCCACGCTTATGTGCCGCTAGACGAAGCTTTATCGCGCGTTGTCGTCGATCTTTCTGGTCGGCCTGGCTTAGAAATGCACTGCGAATTCACCCGCAGCCATATTGGTCAATTTGACGTCGATCTGTTTTACGAATTCTTCCAAGGCTTCGTTAATCATGCCGGCGTGACCCTGCACCTAGACAACCTGCGCGGCAAAAATGCTCACCACCAAGCCGAAACATTGTTTAAAGCTTTCGGTCGCGCATTGCGCATGGCCGTTGAGCTTGATCCGCGCATGAGCGGCCAAATGCCATCAACTAAGGGCTCGCTGTGACCTCAGTTGCCGTACTCGACTATGGCATGGGCAACCTGCATTCGGTCGCGAAAGCACTAGAGCATGTTGGCGCCACAAAAGTGACCATCACCGATGATGTCGCGCTGATTCGCGCCGCTGACCGCGTGGTATTACCCGGACAGGGTGCGATGCGCGATTGCATGGCGGCGATGCATGAACACGGGATCGCTGATCTCGTCGATGAGATCATTCACAGCAAGCCCTTACTCGGCATCTGTGTTGGCATGCAAGCCATGCTCACGCGCTCCGACGAGAACGGCGGCGTCGATGGACTTGGTTTGTATCCAGGCCAGGTGAAATTTTTCACCGATGTGCCCGCTATTGAAGCGCAGCGCCTAAAAGTGCCACATATGGGCTGGAATACCGTGAGCCAAGTTCGCGGACATCCGCTCTGGAATGGCATCGCCGATGGCTCGCGCTTCTACTTTGTCCATAGCTACTACTGCCAGCCGGATGACCCCGCGCTTAGCGTCGGCAGTTGCGATTATGGCCTGCCATTCTCTTGCGCTATCGCACAAGACAATGTCTTCGCTGTGCAATTTCATCCCGAAAAAAGTGCGCAAGACGGCCTACGCCTACTGCAAAACTTTTTACGCTGGAACCCCTAATTTATTCGCTGGCCGCTGAGCCGCTGCGCTGGAGCATTCGATGTTAATTATCCCCGCCATTGACCTCAAAGACGGCGCCTGCGTTCGCCTAAAACAAGGCCGCATGGAAGACGATACGGTGTTTTCCGACGACCCCATCGGTGTTGCCGCGCAATGGGTTGAGCAGGGTGCCCGCCGTCTGCATTTAGTTGATCTCAACGGTGCTTTTGCTGGCGAACCAGTCAATGGCGAAATCGTGCGTGCCATTGCCACGCGCTGGCCAACATTACCGGTGCAAATCGGCGGTGGCATTCGCTCCCTAGAGACCATCGAGGCCTATGTTCGCGCTGGCGTTTCGTATGTCATTTTAGGCACAAAGGCCGTGAAAGAGCCGGCGTTTGTGCGCGAAGCTTGTCGCGCATTTCCGGGCAAAATTATCGTCGGTATCGATGCTAAAGATGGCTGGGTGGCCACCGATGGCTGGGCTGAAGTTTCCAGCGTGCAAGCTGTCGATCTGGCTCGCCAATTCAAAGCCGACGGCATCAGCTCCATCGTCTACACCGACATCGCCCGTGACGGCATGATGCAGGGCGTGAACGTCGAGGCCACGGCCAAACTCGCTCGCGATTCAGGCTTGCCAATCATCGCCTCCGGCGGCGTGACTAACCTCGATGATATTCGCAGCTTGCTGAAAGTACGCAGCGATGGCGTGATTGGTACCATCACTGGCCGTGCCATTTATGAAGGCACACTGGATTTAGCCGAAGCACAGGCTTTAGCCGACGCCTGATATTGTTGGGCCAAACCTAATCTCAAACTTGTGCTTTTGGGCACAGCAAATAAGGACTTTTCATGAGCGACTTGCCCGCCTGCCCAAAATGCCAATCGGTATACACCTACGAAGATGCCGGTAATTATATTTGCCCAGAATGCGCACACGAATGGTCGACAGTTGCCGTAGAAACTAGCGAAGACCTGCGTGTGATCAAAGACGCCAATGGTAACGAGCTCAACGACGGTGACACCGTCACGGTGATTAAAGACCTGAAGGTTAAGGGTACGTCGTTAGTGGTGAAGGTTGGCACGAAAGTGAAAGGCATTCGCTTAGTCGATGGCGATCACGATATCGACTGCAAAATTGACGGCATCGGCGCCATGAAGCTGAAGTCGGAATTTGTAAAAAAGGCCTAAGGTCTTAATCGCTCTTTGCAAAACTGCTCATCTAGCGTGTAGCTGCCGCTTTTAGGCTTAAAGCCACCGCCTCGGCAATTTTAATGCCATCGACGCCGGCAGATAAAATTCCACCGGCATAGCCCGCGCCTTCGCCGGCTGGGTACAAGCCTTTGGCATTGATGCTTTGCATATCGGCACCGCGCTTAATGCGAATTGGTGACGATGTGCGCGTCTCGACACCGGTCAATATCGCATCATTCATGGCATAGCCGCGAATTTGCTTATTAAACGCTGGCAAGGCCTCACGAATGGCCGCAATGGCGTATTCCGGCAGGCTAGCATCCAGCTCGCCTAGCTTCACGCCGGGCTTATAAGAAGGTTCCACACTCCCCAATGCACTCGATGGTCGCTTAGCGATAAAGTCGCCAATAAGCTGTGCCGGCGCATCGTAATTGCTGCCGCCAAGCAGATAGGCTTGCGACTCCCATTGCCGCTGAAAATTGATGCCGGCGAGTGGGCCGCCGGGATAGTCCTCGGGCGTGATGCCGACCACGATCGCGCTATTGGCATTGCGCTCATTGCGCGAATACTGGCTCATGCCGTTGGTCACGACCATCTCAGGCTCAGACGAAGATGCCACCACTGTGCCGCCAGGGCACATGCAAAAGCTATACACCGAGCGGCCGTTTTTGGCGTGATGCACTAATTTATAGTCCGCCGCACCCAGAATTGGATGACCCGCCTGCGGCCCGAAGCGGCAAGCATCGATCATCGACTGTGGATGCTCAGCGCGGAAGCCTATAGAGAAAGGCTTGGCTTCAACATATACGCCGCGCGCGTGCAGCATCTTAAAGGTGTCGCGAGCACTATGGCCAATCGCCAACACGACATGGTCACTACGAATTTGCTCACCGCTAGCGAGCGTTACGCCACGCACGTGGCCATCTTCGATGTGCAAATCTTCAACGCGCTGACCAAAGCGAATTTCCCCGCCGAGATCAATGATGTTTTGCCGCATCTGCTCAATCATCGTGACTAATTTAAACGTGCCGATATGCGGCTTGCTGACGTATAAAATTTCCGCTGGGGCGCCGGCCTTGACGAACTCGGTCAATACTTTGCGGCCGTGATGATGCGGATCCTTAATTTGGCTATAGAGTTTGCCATCAGAAAATGTACCGGCACCGCCTTCGCCAAACTGCACATTGGACTCGGGCTCTAGCACGCGTTTGCGCCATAAGCCCCAAGTATCTTTAGTGCGTTCACGCACGGCTTTGCCACGCTCGAGCACGATGGGCTTAAAGCCCATTTGCGCCAAAATTAGCGCGGCGAAAAGCCCGCAGGGACCAAAGCCAATGACGATAGGACGCAGAAAATCGCTGCTTGGTGCATCCGTAACAAATCGATAGGTCGTATTAGGCGACGGGCCAACATGTACATCATTTGATAAGCGCAGCAACACAGCAGCCTCATTGCTCACGCTCACATCGAGACTATAGATAAGCAAAATATGGCCGCGCTTGCGGGCATCGTAGCTGCGCTTATAAACGCTAAAGCTGAGCAGATCATTAGCTTCAATGCCCATTCGCAAGACAATGGCTGAATGCAGCGCTTCGTCTGTGTGCTCTAAAGGCAGCTTTAGGTCGGTTAGTCGCAGCATGATGATTCTCTTCGTATCTTGGTAGTGCGTGTGTTGTCTTATGGCTTAGCGCTAATTCTATATTTTCAAGCAAGCGTTATAGGCTGCGAATATAAAGCGCCTCAACTTCAGCGCGCGCCCACGGTGTACGGCGCAAAAATGTCAGACTTGATTTGATGCTAGGGTTATCTTTGAAGCAGCGAATATTGACCACGCGAGCCATTTCCGCCCAGCCATATTGCGCGTGCAAATGCGTCACTATGCTTTCCAATGTGATGCCGTCCAGTGGGTCTTTGCTACGTTTGTCGTTCACAACCACCTCTCAGGCAAACTGCCCAGCGGCATGGCCTGATGCCCATGCCCATTGAAAGTTATAACCACCAAGCCCGCCAGTAACGTCGAGCACTTGGCCACTAAAATACAGGCCTGCTTGACGCTGACTCTCCATGGTGCGCGAGGATACCTCATTGGTTGACACTCCGCCCAAGGTCACCTCGGCGGTGCGATAGCCTTCGGTACCAGATGGCCGCAAGGTCCAAGCGTTTAGTGCATTGGCTACGCGCTTGAGCGCCGCATCGGACCAATCTGCCATGGGCTTTTCAGCTTCAGCAGGCCAGAGCAAAGTTTGCAACTCACGCACCAGAGCCTTCACTAAGAATGGCGCTAGTAACGTTCTTAGCAACACTTTCGGTTGCGCTTTTTTTTGCGCTATCAGCCAGTCGCTCAGAGTCATCTCACCCCATGGCGACGTTGGCAGGAGATCGATCTGCACGGGCTGCCCTAATTGCCAATAATTCGAAGCCTGCAACACCGACGGCCCACTAATGCCACGATGCGTAAACAGAATATTTTCGTGAAAACTCGGCGCCTCATCATGGCTACTCACCACTGCGTCGAGCGCAATGCCGCTCAAGCGCTCAGTCACGGCTTTCATGCCATCACTAAACGTCATCGGCACAAGACCTGCGCGCGTTGGCAGCACCTCATGACCGAATTGACGCGCAATCTCGTAACCAAAGCCACTAGCGCCTAGCGTTGGGATGGACAAGCCGCCAGTCGCAACCACTAACGATTCGCAGCGAATCTGCTCTTGGCCAAGATGCACAGTGAAGCCACTTGGCTTGGCAGCGATTTCAGTGACGCTGGCGTGACTACGAATACGCACACCGACCGCCTCGCACTCATTCACTAGCATTGCCAAAATATCTTTCGCCGAGTCATCGCAAAAAAGCTGGCCATGCTTGCGCTCGTGATAGGCAATGCCGTGTTTTTCTACCAACGCAATAAAATCCCATTGCGTATAGCGGTTCAGTGCTGACACACAAAAATGTGCATTTTCACTGATGAAATGTTCAGGTTCGACCTGCATATTGGTGAAGTTGCAGCGGCCGCCGCCCGACATCAAAATCTTTTTACCGATCTTATTGCTGCTATCGAGCACCAGCACACGCCGCCCACGCTGCCCTGCGGCCATGGCGCACATAAGCCCCGACGCTCCGGCACCAATAATCACCACATCACATTGTGCAGATGCCTGCGCCACGAACTCACCTCGCCGAAAATTTATGCTGGCGAGTATAGTCGCTCACGCTAGCAGCACCCATGATAAAATGCGCGCTGACTCTAATTCGGTACCTCGCCATGACGCTCGCTAAACGCATAATTCCCTGCCTCGATGTAGATCAGGGCCGTGTCGTCAAAGGCGTTAAGTTTCTCGATATTCGTGATGCTGGCGACCCGGTTGAAGTCGCCAAACGCTATGACGAGCAGGGCGCCGATGAGATCACTTTTCTCGACATCACCGCCAGCGTAGAAGGCCGTGACACTATGGTGCGCACGGTTGAACGCATGGCATCGCAAGTGTTCGTGCCGCTCACCGTTGGCGGCGGAATTCGTGAAGTCGCCGATATTCGTCGCATGCTCAATGCCGGCGCTGACAAAGTCAGCATCAATTCCGCAGCTGTAAAACGCCCTGAATTTGTCTTAGAGGCCTCACAACGTTTCGGTGCGCAATGCATCGTCGCCGCCATCGATGCCAAACGCGTGTCACTCGCGGGCGAGCCTGGGCGTTGGGAAATTTTCACGCATGGTGGTCGTAATCGCACTGGCATCGACGCCGTGGCTTGGGCTGAGCGCATGGCCGACTACGGCGCAGGCGAAATCTTGCTGACTAGTATGGATGCCGATGGCACCAAAGCGGGCTATGACTTGGAACTGGTAAAGGCCATTACCTCAGCGGTGCGCGTACCGGTAATCGCCTCTGGCGGCGTCGGTAACTTGCAACATTTATGCGATGGGATTTTGCAGGGCGGGGCTGATGCCGTGTTGGCGGCGAGCATTTTCCATTTTGGCGAATACACCGTGGGTCAGGCCAAAGATTTCTTGGCCGACCACGGTATTTGTATGCGCCGCTAAGGCCTAGTAGTTACACCAGTTACCGGGCTGGCTCGGGCGGCCACGTAAGCGCGTCTCGAAGTACAAACCGGTTTCGCCCTCACTGCCATCACCAACGCTAGCCACCGTTTGGTTGGCCGACACGCTATCGCCCGTTTTCACATTGATGCTTTGGTTGTAGCCATAGAGCGACATGAAGCCACCACCATGATCGACGATGACTAGCTTGCCATAGCCGCGCAAAAAGTCGGCGTAGAGCACTTTACCGCTCTTCACAACCTTAACCGCAGCACCACTATTGGCGGCAATGACAATGCCATTCCAACGCAAGCCGCCACCACGATCAGCACCAAACTGTGCGCGGATGCCTCCACTGGCGGGCAGCGAGCAGTTGCCTCGGTATGGCACAGAGTAGTCCGGCTCTTGGCTCCATACCGTTTTCTCTTTTACTGCAGGTGCAGGCTTGTTATTTGCTGCTGCTTCCTTGGCACGGCGCTCACGCTCAAGACGATCCGCCTCACGTGCCTGACGCTCTAAACGACGCATTAAATTTTGCAAGGCAGCTTGGTTTTTCTTCAAGCTTTTGAGGTTTTTATCTTGGTTGGCAATATCACTATTGAGAATCTTAAGTGCCGCAGCACGCTTCGATTTGGCGCTCTCCAACTGCACCTGCTCAGACTCTAGTTTTTTCTCAAGTGCAGCAAGTTTTTTCACTTGCTCCGCCTCTTCCACCTCAACTGCCGCAAGCTCTGCCAATGTCACATCCAGCTCATCAATACGCTCGCTGCGCGCTTTTTGGATGTAGCTGAAATATCGCAGCTGTCGCGCCAATAACGCCGGATGCTCTTGGTTCAATAAAAGTTTGAAATAATCATCCCGACCAGCACGATAAGAGGCCTGCATATCGGCCTTTAAACTGGCTAACTGCTCGCGCTTCACCGCAGCTAACTCGGCTTGACGCTTACGCAAAACATTAACGCGTGCCTTGCGAATAGCGCTTTCTTTTTCTGTCTCAGCAACAGACTTTTGCAGCTTGTTGATTTGCGCTTCGGCAGAGTTCAACGCTTTTTGCTGTTTCGTACGTTCGGCCTGAGTTAAGCGCAGCTTTTTGGTGGCCGTTCTAATTTCACTTTTCACCGAGTCCAAATCAGACTTCGCAGAGTTTGCTTCGCTACGCAGCTGACTACTATCGGCAGCCGAAGCACTTGAAATACTGACGTTAGCGAGTAGCAAAACTAAAGCTATGCGCTGACTCAACATCTTCATACGGGCACCACAAGCGGTTTACCAGTCATCTCAGCAGGCCGCTCTAACCCCATAAGACTCAACAGTGTAGGAGCAACATCGGATAACACGCCGCCGTCAGCAATGCGCATGCTTTTTTGTGTTCCAACATAGACAAATGGCACGAGCTCACAAGTGTGCGCGGTATGTGCTTGACCAGTGTCGTTATCAAGCATCTGCTCAACATTGCCATGATCGGCAGTGACTAGCATCTCGCCACCAACCTGCTCAATAGCTTGGCGTAAACGCCCTAAGCAGCGATCAAGCATTTCGCAAGCTTTCACAGCGGCATCAAAATTACCGGTATGACCGACCATATCGCCATTGGCATAGTTGCAAATCAACGCGTCGAAATCGCCTGAGATAATGGCCGCAACGAGTTTGTCGGTGACTTCCTCAGCGCTCATTTCAGGCTGTAAGTCGTAAGTAGCAACATTTGGTGAGGGCACCAAAATGCGTGTTTCGCCTTCATAGGGCTGTTCGCGTCCACCGCTAAAAAAGAAGGTGACGTGGGCGTATTTTTCGGTTTCGGCAATACGCAGCTGAGTTTTTCCTAAGCTAGATAAATATTCGCCTAAGGAATTGTGCAGAGCACTTGGCGCATATGCCACCGAGGCTTTTATGCTGTCGGAGTACTGAGTGAGCATGACAAAGTCAGAAAGCTTGGGGTGAGTCGCGCGCGTAAAGCCAGAGAAAGGTTCGTCGACAAAGGCGCGTGTGATTTCGCGCGCGCGGTCTGCACGGAAATTCATAAAAATCACGGCATCGCCATCGCTAATGAGAGCTGGTGATTTGCCTTCGGGCACAATGCTAGTCGCTGGCACAAACTCATCGCTAATGTCATCGGCATAGGCGGCTTGTAAGCCCTCAATCGCATGGATGACTTGGCGCTTTGCCACACCTTCTGTGAGCAGACGATATGCTGCTTCGACACGATCCCAGCGATTATCTCGATCCATCGCAAAGTAGCGGCCGATAATGCTAGCGACGCGGCCTTTTCCAGTCTTCGCCAAATGCGCATCCATCGCTGCTAGCGAAGGCTCGGCAGAGCGTGGTGGCGTATCGCGGCCATCTAAAAATGCGTGCACATAAACCTGCTCTGCGCCGCGCGCCACGGCCATATCGACCATGGCGTGCAGATGATCTTCATGTGAATGTACACCGCCCGGTGATAACAAACCAAGCACATGCACGGCGCGACCAGCGTTAACGGCCTTGTCTACCGCAGTTACTAGTGCAGGGTTTTGCTCAAAATCGCCATCGCGTATGGCTTTAGTGACGCGAGTGAAATCCTGGTAAACAACACGGCCGGCGCCGAGATTCATATGTCCAACTTCGGAGTTGCCCATTTGCCCATCGGGCAAGCCCACATCTTCGCCCGAACCAGACACTAAGCCGTGCGGATGATCTCTAAGCATGGCCTGCCAATTCGGCATTTTCGCCGCCTTAATAGCGTTCGAGTCAGATGTGTCGCTATGGCCGAAGCCATCCAAAATGATCAATACATGCGGTTTACGTGTCACGGATTTCCCCGAGGTGGTCGGTAACGCCTAAGTGTAACAGCCTCAGACTAGCCGAGGGAGCATGAGGCTTTAGTCAGCTTTTCTTGCCGATATTTTTTTGCGCCGCGATCTGGTCTTCCACGGTTTCAATCAAGCCCGAAGCGAGATCGCCAACTTCGCGATTAACGCGACGAATGGCGTCATAGACGGTGCCAATTGTTTCGGCGTGGGTCTTTTTTGCCGCTGCTGCCTCATCTTCAAGCAAACCTCGTTTGGCTAAAGCATCAAGCGGCATTGAGGCGATGGCTTGGTGAATTTGCTCAACACTGGTAGCACCTTTGTCGACAGCCTCTTGAATTAAGTCCTTAATGGCCTCTACACGGGTTAAAAATGACATTGCTTTGACCTCTCTAGTGAACGTCTGTGCGCTAATGCTAAACTAGCCGCAGCATATAAGGGACCATCATGGCACTGCGCGAAGAAAAAAAACTGCAAACCCGACAAGCATTAATGGATGCGGCACTAACGCTCATGCATGAAGGCGCTGGTTTCTCAGGCCTTAGCTTGCGCGAAGTATCACGCCAAGCAGGCTTAGTGCCGACCGGCTTTTACCGCCATTTTTCTGATCTCGACGCCTTGGGCGAAGAGCTTGCGGTTGAGGCCTGCCGGCAGCTGCGCGTAGTCATGCGCCAAGTTCGCAAAAAAGCCCAAGGCGGAGCTGCTATCACTGACTCAGTGACGGCCTTGGTCGAGTTTATCCGCAACAACCCATTGTATTTTGAGTTTCTGGCTCGCGAACGCGCCGGCGGACCACCGAAGGTACGCGAAACTATCCACACACAAATGCGTCAGTTTGTCGCCGAGCTAGCTGAAGACTTACAGCAATGGCCAACTTACGCAGACTTTCCTCGTGATGACCTTGCTATGCTGGCCGATCTTGTGGTCAACACCGTCATCCATTTAGCCTTAGACTTACTGGCGCTTCCTTATGTGGAAGACGATGCCGAGCAAGTGCTACGTACCACCAAGCAACTGCGCTTAATCATGCTTGGCGCGCATGCCTGGAGGCCAGAAAAAGGCGCTTAAAAGCGCCTTTTCTTATCTACTTATTTTTTCTTGGCCTGCTCTTGGGCCACCAGTGCTTTCACCACTTCGATGGTGCGCGCACTTTCACCTGGCACTAAATACTTGCCATTAACGACAATAGCCGGCACACCAGAAAGCTGGTAGCGCACAGCCAAATTGCGCGACTGAGCAACTTTGGCGCTAACCGTGAATGAGTTGTACAGGCCATTAAAGTTGGCTTCTTTCACACCAAACCCAGCGTAAAACTTAGCTAAGCTCTTTTGCGAAAATAGGCGCTGCTTATCAACTTGAATAGCAGCAAACAGCGGGCCGTGGGTTTTCTCAACCAAACCCAATGATTCAGCGACATAGTAGCCGCGAGCGTTTGCTTCCCACACGGAGTTTAAAGCTGCTGGACTGCGCTCAAACTTAACGCCGGCTGGATTGGTTTTCAGCCATGCAGCGACGTGTGGCTCTAAGGTGTAGCAATGTGGGCAGCCATACCAAAAGAACTCGCGCACTTCGATAAGGCCATTGCTAAGTGCAGGCGTTGGGTTTGCTAAGCGTGTGTAATCTTTGCCTTCAACGGGCGTCAATGCGAGAGCCCAAGTCGGTAGCGCCAACAGCAATATCGCAATAAATTTCTTCATCATTGTCATTATCCTTAAAAGGTTAGAGCAGGTTAACGCTTTAGTTCGCGCTTGGCTGACAGAAAAAAGCCCGCGTAAGCGGGCTCATTTCACATCAACAACAGGACTTAGTGCAAACCCTGAATGTACGATGCCAAAGCTTCGATGTCTTTATCAGACAGTTTAGCCGCAATCATTTGCATCGGGCCTAGATCGCCTGGCTTGGCGCCATCATTTTCACGACGATCGCCGGTGAGATCATCACGACCGGCAGCGCGGAACATTTTCAGCTGGTTAGCCGTGTACTCAGCATGCTGGCCAGAAATATGTGGGAATGCTGCAAATGTATTGCCCTTGCCCGCTGGGCCGTGACAGCCCGAGCAAGCGGTTAGGCCGATTTCTTTTTTTCCGCCGCGGAAGATTTTTTGGCCGAGCTCAACTAGCTCTTTTTTTGCACCACCAATCGAGGCTTTCTGCTGTGAGAAGTACCGGGCTAAATCAGCCATATCTTGATCAGCTAAGCCGACAGCCATAGGGGCCATCAATGCGTTCACGCGAGTACCCGCTTTAAAGTCCTGAAGCTGCTTATAAATGTATTTAGCATTTTGGCCAGCCAACTTAGGGAAGGTGGGCGCAGCACTATTACCATCGGCGCCGTGGCAGGCCGCGCAAACCGCCGCCTTTCCTTGACCGGCAGTAGCATCGCCCTTGGGCATAACAACAGCTGCATGACTGAATGAGCTAACGCCCAGTAGCAGCGAAACAACGGCAACAAACTTTTTCATAAGAGCACTCGTAGCAGCTTATTTAGACATATATTTGATGAGCGCTTTATATTCAGCGTCTGTGCAATCATTACACAGGCCTTTCGGCGGCATCATCTTAAAACCATTTTTAGCATGAGCAAGCAGTGTCGCTTCGCCTTGCTTCAAACGCGGCGCCCAAGCGGCTTTATCGCCCGTTTTTGGCGCTTGCATAACGCCAGTAGCGTGGCAGGCGGCGCACGATTGCTTGTAACGCTGCTCAGTTGTGGCTGCCTGAGCAAATGCGCTCACGCCAATCAGCAACGCTGCAAACATTAATTGCTTTTTCATGACATGCTCCATCGATTATAGGGAGATTGAGCTTTAACATCACCCATCATGCGACAACACTATGAAACGATCACGCTTTTTTACGCCAAATAGTATATCGCAGTGACCATACGTGGTGTAGCCCTATAAACTACCAGCCTTTAAAAATGAGCAAAGACTATGACGGACGCTGAATACATGTTGATTGCGCTGTCGCGTGCGCAGTTTCAAATCAGCGCACCGACGCTTGCTTTATGCCCACCAGAAATGGGCCATGAAGTCGCTTTTGCTGGCCGATCAAACGCCGGAAAATCTACTGCAATCAATATCTTAACTCGCCAGAAGCAGCTGGCTCGTGCCTCCAAAACGCCTGGCCGCACGCAGTTGATTAACTTTTTCGCTCTCGATGAAGAGCGTCGTTTAGTCGACTTGCCCGGCTATGGCTATGCCAAAGTGCCGATCGCTATGAAGCTGGCGTGGCAAAAACATTTGGCGCATTACTTACGTGAGCGCCACACCTTGCGTGGTTTAATTTTGCTGATGGACTTGCGCCATCCACTATCGAGCTTTGATCGCAACATGCTCGACTGGGCTAAGCAGCGTAATTTAGCCGTGCATATTTTGCTGACTAAGGCCGATAAGCTTAACCGTGGCCCAGCTATTACGGCACTGAATGCTGTGCGCAAATCACTTAAGGCGCTAAATTACGAAGGCAGCGTGCAGTTATTTTCGGCTACTACGCGCATCGGCCTCGACGAGGCAGCACTGAAAATCGGCGAATGGTTGCAGATGCCTATGCCTTCGCAAACGCAAAGCAGTGGCGAGGCAGCACCTTAGTGCGCCTCATCCCAGTTTTTGCCGACACCCACGTCAACATCTAGCGGCACTGCTAACTCTGCAGCAGCAGCCATTTCAGCCTTCAGCAGCGCAGTAACACGCACAACCTCATGATCAGGCACTTCCAAAACCAATTCGTCGTGCACTTGCATGACCATAACGGCTTTGAGATTTTCGCGATCGAGTGCAGCCTGTACCCGCAACATCGCGCGCTTGATGATATCGGCGGCGGTGCCTTGCATGGGTGCGTTGATCGCCGCACGTTCAGCGGCTTGGCGCAGCATTGGTTTTGGCGAGCGGATATCACGCAACATTAAGCGACGACCAAATAACGTCTCCACATAGCCTTGCTCATGCGCCTGTGTTCGTGTGCGCTCCATATAATCCTGCACACCGGGATAGCGTGAAAAATAACGCGAAATGTAGTCGGCGGCCTCGCTGCGGGTAATGTCCAATTGCTTAGCCAGGCCAAACGCCGACATGCCGTAAATCAAGCCAAAGTTCACCGCTTTCGCGGCGCGACGTTGATCGCTAGTGACTTCATCAGGCGTGATGCCTAACACCTCGGCAGCAGTGGCACGGTGAACATCGAGGCCATCGCGAAAGGCTTTAAGTAGGCCTTCGTCGTGCGATAAATGCGCCATGATACGCAGCTCGATTTGCGAATAGTCGGCCGCCATGATCACGCAGCCCGCTGGCGCCACAAACGCCTGGCGTATACGGCGGCCTTCTTCAGTTCGAATGGGGATGTTTTGCAAATTGGGGTCGCTAGACGATAGGCGCCCCGTAGCAGCTACGGCCTGATGATATGAAGTGTGCACACGTCCGGTTTTGGCCTGCACCATCTCGGGCAATTTGTCGGTATAAGTCGAGCGTAATTTCGACAAACTTCGATGCTCAAGCAATAATTTTGGCAGCGGATGATCCAGCTGCTCCAGTACATCTTCAGCGGTTGAATACTGGCCGCTCGCGGTTTTCTTTCCACCAGGAATGCCCAGCTTTTCAAACAAAATGACGCCCAATTGTTTGGGCGAGCTCAAATTAAACTCTTCGCCGGCAAGCTCATATACCTGGGTTTCCAACCAATGCAAACGCGAGGTAAGTGACAGTGTTTGCACACGCAATACTTCTGGATCAATCAAGGTGCCGTGATACTCCATGCGCTGAAGCACACGCTGCACCGGTAGTTCTAAATCGGTGAGTAACGAGAGTAGTGCCGGTGTTTTCGCAAGCTCTGCCTCAAATAAATTAGCCAGTTGTAACGTGAAGTCAGCATCCTCGCCGGCATAGGGCGCCGCTTGCTCAATACTGATGCGCTCAAAGGTGACCGCCTTTGCGCCTTTGCCGGCGATATCGCTAAAGCTGATGCCTTTACGGCCAAGATAATATTCGCCCAAGGCTTCGAGGTTATGTCGAGTCGCGGTGGCATCGAGCACGTATGAGGCGAGCATGGTGTCGCAGCTCACGCCATGCAAGGCGAGGCCCTCATTGGCGAAAATATGCATATCATATTTGGCATGTTGTAAGATTTTGGCGATCTGCTCAGACGCTAGCAACGGCTTAAAAGCAGCTAATACCTCAGCTTTTGGCAGCTGCTTAGGCTCTACGCTGGCATCATGACCGACGGGAACATACCACGCCTCTCCTGGCTCAATAGCAACCGACAAGCCGACTAATTCAGCCCCGATATAGTTGAGGCTGGTGGTTTCAGTGTCGATGGCAAAGCGCTTGGCGGCGGTGAGTTTGGCGATTAGCTCGCTAAGCTGATCGCTGGTGTCGACGATGTGCGTGATGGTCTTGGCGTCGCTTTCGGGAGCGGGGAAGCGAGTGTCTGTGCCTGTGGGCTCATAAGCATTCTTGGTCGCTACTACGTTTGCAGTGCTTGAAGTCGATTGTGGTGGCGTGGCCCATTCACTGGCACCTCGCGAGTTCGGCACATGGCCATCGGCGCGTAACTCATTAGCCCAGCTACGAAATTCCAGCTCATCATAGAGTGCTAATAACTGTGCTTCATCACTAGGCTTAAGCGCGAAATCATCTAGGCTTTCATCCAGCTCAACATCACATTTGATCGTCACCAGTTCGCGTGTCATGCCCAGCTGCGGAATGAAGTCGCGAAACTTCTCACCCACCTTGCCTTTAATGTCTTCGGCATGCGCAATGATATTGTTCAGCGTGTCATAGGTGCTTAACCATTTCACTGCTGTCTTGGGGCCCACGCTGGGCACACCGGGTATGCCATCGGAGCTATCACCCACAAGCATTAAATAGTCGATGAATTGGTCTGGGCGCACGCCAAATTTCCCGTAAACGCCGGCCTCATCGAGCACCACACTGGTCATGGTGTTGACGAGCGTAATGTCTTTATTAACCAACTGCGCCAGATCTTTATCGCCAGTAGACACCAGCACTGGCCATCCGGCATTGGCGGCGGTGTGTGCCAAAGTCCCGATGACGTCGTCAGCCTCTACGCCGGGAGTACACAGCAGCGGCAGGCCAAGC
>CAXIBK010000029.1:0-15210 GCA_964022225.1 uncultured Paraperlucidibaca sp. | reverse complement strand
GCTTTGGGCATTCAATTTCAAGAGCGCCGCATCCATAAGCGCTACGTTGCTTTAGTGGCCGGAGTTGTCAGCGAAGATGCTGGCACTATGTCTTGGCCCATGCGCTATGACCCTGATAATAAGCCGCGGCAAGTGGTTGATTATGAAGCAGGAAAGCCAGCGCAAACGCACTGGAAATGTCTGCAGCGGCGAGATGACACTAGCCTGATTGCCCTAGAGCCAATAACCGGCCGCACCCACCAGTTACGCTTACATTTATGCACTCTTGGTCACGCCATTGTTGGCGACCAACTCTATGCCAGCAATCAATGGCAGGCACGTAGCCCACGGCTTTGCCTACATGCTTGTGAACTTGGCTTTGCCCATCCTAGTAATGGCCGCGCCATGTTTTTCGAAATTCCCGAGCAATTTCTTTCTATTTAACACTTGATGAGTAAGCCCTAAACACATGAAACAAAATGATTTAGTTGTAGGTCAGCGTTGGATTTCAGACACCGAGCCAGAGTTAGGCTTAGGCATTGTGGTCGACTTAGATGCCCGTGCCATGACGGTATTTTTTCCCTGCGCCGATGACACTCGTGTCTATGCCAAGCTCAGTGCCCCGCTCACCCGCATCCAATTCATGGTTGGCGATAAAATCAACGACAGCGATGAGCAGCCATGGTCAGTCGAGCACGTCGTCGCGCAAGATGGCTTGCTTAGCTACGACGTTATTAACGCTGAAGGCGTGCAAAAGCGCCTGATGGAAGCTCGTCTATCGGCACAGCTGCATCTATCTCGGCCTCGTGAGCGTTTACTGGCAGCGCAAGTCGATTCGCGCTCATGGTTTGCTCTGCGCCAAGCCGCGCTTCGTGAGCGTTTGCAACAAGCCCGCAGCCCCGTTCGTGGATTGGCTGGCGCGCGTGTTGGCCTTATTCCGCACCAATTATCGGTGGCCAATAGTGTCGCTAACCGCCTAAGCCCGCGCGTGCTTTTAGCCGATGAAGTTGGTTTGGGTAAAACCATTGAGGCCGGCTTGATCATTCACGCTCAGCGCGTGCAAGGCCGCGCTGAGCGTGTGCTGATTTTGCTGCCAGACAGCCTTGTGCACCAATGGCTGGTGGAAATGCGTCGCCGTTTCAACCTGGCCTTCAGCTTATTTGACCTCGAGCGTTGCGCGGCCATGGCTGAAATGGGCGATAACCCATTTACCAGTGAGCAGCTGATTATTGCGCCGCTATCACTGCTGACCGACCACCCTTTGCTGCAAGCCGAGGCATTAAATGCGCCTTGGGACATGCTGGTAGTCGATGAAGCGCACCATCTGGCCTGGTCGCCTGAGGCTAGCAGCGTCGAATACGACACCGTTGCGGCTTTAGCGGCTGTTGTGCCGAGCCTATTATTGTTGACGGCCACGCCTGAGCAGCTCGGCGTCGAAAGCCATTTTGCGCGACTGCAGTTGCTCGATCCAGCGCGTTATCCATCGTTAGATGAGTTTATGGATGCCCATGAGCAATGGGATGAAACTCGCGCTTTGGCTGATGCCCTGCTCGACAACCAGCTAAATGCTGAGCAATCGCAGATATTAACCACACAACTAGCTGATTTAACACTAGATCTATCAACTGGAAGCGGCCGTAAGCAAGCCTTAAACGCCCTCCTCGATCGCTATGGCCTAGGCCGTGTGCTGTTTCGTAATACACGCGCTGCAGTTGGTGGCTTTCCGGCTCGCGCCAGCCATCCAGTGCTACTAGACACGCCTGAATGCTATGCGCCGTGGCTGGCGAAAGGCGCTATTTGGCCAGAAACGCGTGTCGATGAAGAAACCTTCCTGGAGCAAGACCCACGCGTGTCTTGGCTTACTGACTGGCTAAAAAGCCATCGCCGCGATAAATGCCTATTGATTACTCGCACTGCCGCAATTGCTGAAGCGCTAGAGACGCATCTTCGTCTGCGTGAAGGCATTCGCACGGCCGTTTTCCACGAGGCCATGAACTTGCTCGAGCGCGACCGTGCCGCGGCCTATTTTGCCGAACCGGAAATGGGCGCGCAGATTTTGCTGTGTTCAGAGATTGGTTCGGAAGGCCGTAACTTCCAGTTCGCGCATCATCTTGTACTGTTTGATATGCCCGACAACCCCGATCAACTCGAACAGCGCATAGGTCGACTCGATCGTATTGGTCAGACCGAAACGATTAACTTGCATGTGCCGTTATTGGCAGGCTCAGCTCAGGCACGGCTATTCCGCTGGTATGGAGAGGCATTGAATGTGTTTGCGCAATGCTCTCCAACCGCGCAAAACGTGCATGAATCTTTTATAGCCGATTTAAAACCACTATTACGTCCTAATAGCCCCGAAAACCTACTCGATGAGCTAATAGTCGAAGCACGTGCTGAGCGCGAACTGCTTGAAGCTGAGCTAGCCAGCGGTCGCGATCGTTTGCTTGAATTGCAGTCATGCCGCCAAGATGTTGCTAAGCCGCTAGTTGAAGCGCTTAAAACACAGGACAGTGATACTCGCCTTGACGAGCTCATGCTTGCTGCTTGGGAAGCCTTTGGCGTACATGTTGATGATCAAGGCCAGCCCCGTACTTGGATCTTACAGCCCGGCGAACACCAACTGATTGATGCCTTCCCTGGCTTAGACCCAGATGGCATGACAGTCTGCGCCGATCGAGACTTAGCTTTAGCGCATGAAGATTGGCACTTTTTGACCTGGGAGCATCCCATGGTGCAAGGCGTGCTGGACTGGATGGCGACACATACCCAGGGCATGGTGCAAGTTGCTGTCTTGCGTAATAAGTCAGTGAAGCCCGGCACCATGCTGTTAGAAGCTTGGTATCAGCCTAGCGTGCTCGCCCGACGCGACTTGGCGCTAGATCGTGTGTTGGGTCATGAGCCATTGCGAATCTTGGCGGATATCAATGGTCGAAACCTAGCCGCCCAAGTCAGCGCCGCTAACTTAGGTAAACAGCTAGATGTACCCGATGCCAAACTAGCGCGCAGTGTGATCAAAGCGCATCGCGCTGAGGCAGAAAAGCTCGTCACTAGCGCCGATGCTGCGGCTGAAGCAGTGCTAGGTAGCCTTCGTGAGCAGGCGCTGACGGCTTGGCATGAGCTTGAGCACAGCGAACTCCAACGCTTGCAGGCACTTGCAAAAATTAACCCTTCGGTGCGTGAAGCAGAAGTTATTCAGCAGCGCGATCGCGTGGCAGCTGGTGAGCAAGCATTGCGTGATGTCAGCATGCAGCTAATGGCGGTACGTTTGATTATTGCCGCATAACGCTGCCGCCTGTTGTTAAAGCTTGCCTAAGCTGAAGTCTGCCCCAGCACTCGTTACTTTTAGCGTGTGCTGGGCGGTATCTCCGCTTTCAACAACTTCATGACCCAATGCCACCAGCTCGTAATACACCGGCCGACTAATCATCGCCATCAAACGGTCGCGTACATGCACATATGGCACAGGGCCATCATCCCCATGTATTACGGTAATTGGATGCTCAGCGCTGGCAATCACGACATCATTAGTGCTCGTCGTAAACTGTAGGGATTGACCGCCCTCCTCGTTTAAAACCTCTAGCGCCACGACAAACAACGGCGCATCCTCAACACGGATACGTACCTTCTCAACGGGCGTTACTAGGTAATAGGCATCGTCATCTTCGCGGCGCATGACCGTGCTGAATAGGCGCACTAAGGCTGGGCGCTGGATACGCGAACCTTGGTAAAACCAGTCGCCATTGCGGCGAATCTCTATGTCGATATCGCCGCAAAATGGCGGATTCCACAAGTGAATTGGTGGCAATTTGCTCTTGCCACCACCTGTGCCAATTTGGTCAGCGATGGCTAGAGGGTTGCTTAAAATTTGGCTACCGCTTGGTGGCTTTTCGTTATTGTGCATAAATACCTCTAATTTCAGCCTAGATTACACAGAAATCAGACAAAACCTGTTTATTTGTGTGGCAATTACTTGGCCTGATTTGCCTCGGCTTTTATACTAGATGGGTTTTGTTAGGTGGGTTAAGTCTACAACTCACGGTTTATTTTTCCCGTTATGGGTTCATTGCAAGGAGAACATCGTGGAAAGAGAAGCGATGGAATTTGATGTCGTCATCGTAGGTGGCGGCCCAGCTGGCTTATCTGCCGCTATCCGTTTGCGCCAACTCAGTATTGAGAGCGGCCACGAAATTTCTGTATGCGTCGTGGAAAAAGGTTCCGAATTCGGCGCCCATATTCTGTCTGGCGCAGTCATTGAACCACGCGCCATGAATGAACTCTTTCCAAACTGGAAAGAAGAAGGCGCACCACTGAACACGCAAGTAACTCGCGATGAAGTGCACTTCTTAATCAGCCCAGAGAAAGCTATTTTAACGCCAAGCTGGGCTATTCCTAAGCCCATGCATAATGAAGGCAACTACATCGTTAGCCTTGGCAATGTGGTGCGCTGGTTAGCTGCAAAAGCCGAAGAGCTAGAAGTGAACTTATTCCCCGGCTTTGCTGCTGCCGAGGTACTTTATGATGAAAAAGGCGCCGTCAAAGGTATCGCAACTGGCGATATGGGCGTTGGCAAAAACGGCGAGCACAAAAGCTCTTACACTCCGGGTTATGAGCTACTAGCCAAATACACTCTATTTGCCGAAGGCTGCCGTGGCCACTTGGGTAAAATGCTCATTAACCACTTCAAGCTTGATCAAGATGCCGACCCACAACATTATGGTTTAGGTATTAAAGAGCTATGGGAAATCGACCCTGCTAAACATGAAGCCGGCCTGGTCATACACGGTGCTGGTTGGCCGCTCAGTGAGTCTGGTTCAACAGGCGGTTGGTGGCTGTATCACGCCGAAGACAACCAAGTCTCGCTTGGCCTGATCACTGACCTGTCTTATAGCAACCCTTATGTCTCGCCATTTGACGAGATGCAGCGCCTGAAGCATCACCCTGTACTGAAGAAATACCTCGAAGGTGGCAAGCGCATTTCTTATGGCGCGCGTGCTGTGGTTAAAGGTGGCTTGAACTCACTGCCTAAGCTGACTTTCCCAGGTGGTTTGCTCATTGGTGATGATGCCGGCTTCTTGAATTTCTCCAAGATCAAAGGCAGCCATACAGCGATGAAGTCGGGCATGCTCGCTGCTGAAGGCATTTTCGATGCTTTGAAAGCTGGCCGTGCTGGTGGCGATGAAGTCACCGAGTATGTCGACAAGTTTGAGGCCTCATGGCTCTACGAAGAACTGTACAAGTCTCGCAACTTTGGCGCAGCTATGCATCGCATGGGCACATTAATGGGTGCGGCTTACAACTTTGTTGAGCAAAATCTATTTGATGGCAAACTGCCGTTCAACATTCACGACACTACGCCAGACTACAAAACATTGGATCTAGCTTCTTTTCATCAACCGATCGCCTATCCAAAGCCCGATGGAAAAATCAGCTTCGATAAGCTTTCGTCGGTGTTTATCTCTAACACCAACCACGAAGAAGATCAGCCAGTGCATTTGACACTTGGTGATGCCAGTATCCCGTTAAAGAAAAACCTCAAGCTCTATGAAGAGCCAGCGCAGCGTTACTGCCCTGCTGGCGTCTATGAAATTGTCGTGAAAGAGGGTGAAAAGCAGTTCCAGATCAATGCGCAAAACTGCGTGCATTGCAAAACTTGCGACATTAAAGATCCTGCACAAAACATCAACTGGGTCGTTCCAGAAGGTGGCGGCGGTCCAAATTACCCAAATATGTAAGTGCGACGAGAGTCGCGCTATTAGCGTAAAAAAGCGGCTTTTATGCCGCTTTTTTATTGCCTAACTTTCGCGAAGCTAAGGCCGGCTTAATGACAAAAAGCAACTATAAACAGTGGTTTATACGCCAAATCTAACTCGAATTTGGCTGGTGCCATCGGTTCCAGAATTTATCACTACCTCTTTTACTGAAATGCCCTGAGCGCGGCATTGCTGTAAAAACAAAGTGAGCTGAACTACGCTAGCATTATTCATCGCAATACGAACGCCCGAAGGGTCAGACTCCAAGCGAGCTAGAGTGATGGTTTGGCTTGCCGCCAAGGCTTGTACACGCTGAGCCAACTCATTGGCGGGAACACGCTCACTGGAGCCTCCACGCAGGCGCGGGCCTTCATTGCGAATAGCCGACGCGAGTGATACGGCCTCTTGCCGCTCAAGTTGCGCTGAGCTTAATGCCTGTTTTGCTGGCACAATACCGCCCCAAATCACGATCACTGGCAGTAAAATCGCAGCCAGTAGACTTAGAGCGCGGCGATCCTTCTCTGGCATGCCCTGCCAATAGTCTTGCGCTGGTGCAAAGGCACTATTGATGCGCTCTGAAATAGCGGACATTAGCGCTTACCTCCCATACTAGCCACATGCAGCGTCGCTTGCGCAATGCCATTATCTAAACGCGCATTTTCAACCTTCACGGACACGCCCTGAGCTTCAAGGGCTTGCGACCAACCATTAATTTCATCAAGCACACCACCGGTAACATCTATGCGTGCAGGCACATTGTCACGATAATCAAACTGTTTAATCTGCCAGTCGGCAGATGGTGCTGTTTGAGTCACTAGCTGCAGTACTACTTCAGGTGCTAGCGTATTACCAGCGGCTTGGCGTACTGAAAATTGACGAGCCAAGTTTGTGATGCGGCGCTCTTCTGGAAAATATTGACGATAGTTTTGCTCTGCTTCAGCGCGGGCTACCTTCGCCTCGCTGCTGAGCTTATAGGCCATAAAGCGATCGCCAGCGATCATCGTTACCGAGGCCACAAGCAGCATAGCAATAGCCCACTTCCAGCGTGGCGACCAAGGGTATTTTGACTGCGGAGCTAATGCACCAGTAAGCCAGTTTTGCGGATGTGTAGCCCAGCGTGCAGTGGCTTGCTGTTTAATTAAATCTGCCCAATCCTGCCAAGGTGCAGGTGACGGGCTGATACGCTCGGGCAAAGGCGGCAAGCTCGCGCCTTGAGGGTAACGCAGACGCACTGGCGCGGCGCTGCCATTACGCTGGCTTAGTAGTTGATCAAGCACCATGGCAGCATCGCTTTCGGCAACCAATGCTGCCTCACCGGGCTGGGCCTGTAAGTAAACTTCTGCACCCACTGGATACCAAAGCCAATGCTCGCTATCGCTTTGCAGTAGTGAGGCCTCTGGAATAGCAGCGACTGGGCGTATGTCATGCGCCTCAAATGCCTGTAGCCAATGCTGCATATAGCTCAAGCTAATACCGCGCGCGAGTACTGTGCCTTCGTCAATATCGGTTAAAGACCACTGCAAGCGCTCGAAATCCTCGCCAAGCTGCTCTTCAGCCAAGGCCACTAAACCAATGCCTGCCTCTTTGCGTTGGCGCGCACTAGCCTCAATGGCCAGAGCGATATCAATGCCGACGGGGGTTACTAAGACCACGGGCACATCGTTGCTAGCTAAAAGCTCTTCAGCAATCGCATCAATACTTTGCCAAGTACCCAAGCGCTGCCATTGACCCTCAGCATACGATACTGCCGTGATGTCACCGCTATTTAGCGTGGGGAGACGTAAAAACAACCTTTCCATTAAGGAGCATCCTCTTCTTCTGTCAGCTCACCGCTGTTCTCTGGGGGTGGCTCAATATCTGGAATCCATGATGGGTTGCGTTCCACTGCAATAACATCAAGTAAGCGCGATGTGCGCCGTGCAATCAGCGTCCATTGTAGCCGCTCTCGATCACCAAAGCGTACCCGTGTATAAAGTTCAAAATAACGTGAACGAACATCTAGTAGTGAGGTTAGCGCTGCACGTACATCATTGCTGACGCCATTAAACACGGGATTATCGAGAAATTCTGCTAAAGATTTCCAGCCATCAGTTGGACGTTGCTGCAATAACTCAACTGCAGATGCTGGTGCCAAGCCAGGAACTAAAGCCTCCAGAATGCCTGGCGAAATGAAGTTCACGTTCATTTTCGTCGCCGCAGTAGGCAGTACTGTGACATAGCTCGATAATGCACGCAGCGAGTCGCGATTATAGCCGCGTACTAAGCGCAGCTCATCAAAGGTGCTTAACGGGCGGTTTGCTGAGCGATAAGGTACCGCTAAACGCAAGTAGTAGTCATCTTCAGCGCCTGCCGATGAAAATGGTTGAGAGTCGGCATCTAACCAATCTACAAGGCTATCGGCTAATTCAGGCGGCAGCAGTAACTGGCTCAATAAGCGGCGAAAAAAGAATAGCGCTGACTGATTGACGCTGCCGCCCGTGACCAAACTATTGAGGTTAAAGCGGGCCTGAGCATCACTTAAAGCGGGCAGAATAATGCCGCCTGGCACTGGAAATGGAGGAAAAGGTAGCGCCCATTCCTCGCCTGGATGATCAACTAACATGCCCTTGCGGCCATCTTCGCGTAAGGCTGCCATAGCAAAAAGTGCCGCGCCATGGTTGTACTGAGCGACTTGATCTAGCTGTAGCTCCCCGGCTAACTCACGCTGAACGCGAGCTTGGCGCTCAATAATTGTCGTCACCAATACCGTGGCTAATGCTGCAATTAGCAACATAGTTAGTAAGGCTACTCCGCGCTGCTTTAGCATCGACTTAGCCCGCTGCATTATCATTATCCGGTAATAAATAGATGCGGCGGATATCACCCCATGGCGACACATCGAGCTCGAGATTTAGCAGCGCAGGCGCGCCTTTATCAAGTACGGCGCCGCTGATACCAGTAGCGCCAGAACTAGTTGGCGGCCATACCTCTTCAACCCGACTGGTATTGCTTGAGCGTACGCGCCAGCGCAGCTTTTCTAACGGTGGGCCCAATGGCGATTCGATTGGCTTGAGTCCAGGCATGCGATCGAGGGTGAGCCAGGTTAATCGCCAAAGCTGCTTGCCACGCATCTCGTAGCGTACGCGTAGCATGTCACTGCGGGGCTTATCGAGTGGATTGCTTAGGCCACGGCGAGTGAATTCCAGCGCGCCATCGGCAGACAGTACAAATGGCGGCAGTGAGTCGCCGAGTTCGTCACGAATCGGCCGATCAACCCATTGTGCTAAATCATTAGCAATTACCGACTGCATGCGTTCTAGCGCTAATAAATCTTTTTGCTTGTCATTCAGGCGCTCAGCGGTTCGGCTGGTGCCACTTAAAAAGCCAAAAGCGCCAACGCTGATCAAGGCCATGATGGTGATGGCGACAAGCAACTCAATTAGGGTAAAACCGCGCTCGGCTCTAACCATTATTAAAGCGCCCAATAAAGCCGACGACATCGACTAGTGGTGAGCCGCTTTCACCGCTAATTGGATCATAGCTGCTGACTTTTACCTCCATGCTGCGTACGTCGGGGCTTGGAGTTTTGCCTGCTTTCATGGTGATAAGCCAGTCGCGGCCAGCCATTACAGTGTTAGTTTCAGAGCTACCTAGGTCAGGGAGTTGGCCAACACTTTGTAAGTCGGTAAGCGTATTGGTTGCGACCCAATGTGCAATCAAGCGATCTTCGAGGCTGCCTGCTTGGCGCGTTTGCTCACGAGTTTGCGTTAGCAGTGTAAGCGCGACAATGCCGAAAATAGCCATCGCGACTAAGACTTCGATTAGCGTGAAACCACGTGCGCGCGATAATTTAATTGTCAGTCGAGGTGCCACCGCCCTCTCCTAAACCTACTGGTTTATCTTCGCCGTAACGTGTATCACCTAAATCATTAATCTGAAGAACCAATGGCTCAATGCGTGCGTCATCGCGGGAACGAATACTAAGTTCGCCAGGCGTGGCCTCGCCGCTTGATAACAGCAGCATATCGGGCTCCACCGCCCCTTCTTTGGGTTCATTACTAGTAATGCTTTGCGCCACACCAGCATCGCGCCAAGAATAGGCAATACCAAGTGTTTCTTGCGGCTTTAAGGCTGGGTCATTGTCAATGGCATACCATTGCTGGCGAGTTTTATCGAAGCGCAAGAAACGATAACCCTCAGGCAAGAGTTGTAAGCCCACTTCCATTTGATCGGTTTCTGCGAGCAGGCGCGCATAGCCAACTTTTGCCTGCAAGCGCTCACGCTCCTGTTGCACGCGTCGTGATGGATCCGAGGGATTTAAGCTTACTACGGCGACGCCCATTAGCACGGCCATCAAGACGATGACCAGCAGCACCTCAATTAAGGTGAAGCCTAATTGCTTTGGGCGTGCCAATAATCTCATTCGAAATAAATATCCGCGGCGTAGCCTTCGCCGCCTTCTGCGTTATCGGCACCTAATGAAAACAAGTCGTATGGCTTACCATCGCTGCCGGGCGAGACATATTGCAAGGGGTTATCCCATGAGTCGACGGGAGAACGGCGAAGGTAGCCGCCATCAGGAAAAACGCGTGCTTCTGGTGAGCGTGTGACCAAAGCCTCTAGGCCGGCCTCAGTGCTTGGGTAGCGATAGTTGTCGAGCTTATAAAGCTCTAGCGCGTTGGCCACGGCGCTCAAGCTGGCCTTGGTCGATGTCACGCGCGCTTGGTCGTCCTTGCCGACGACATTGGGCACAATAATCAATGCCAAAATACCAATAATGGCAACCACCACCATGACTTCAATTAGGGTAAAGCCGGCTTGGGCGGAAAATCGACGAGCTCGCATAGTCACTCCACTAGTTCACTAAATTATTCATCTGCACAATTGGCAGCATGATGGCTAAGACAATCACCAGCACCACGCCGGCCATCATCAACAACATCATGGGCTCAAATAAGCCCACAAGCGTACTTATGCTGCCAGTTAAGGCACGCTCTTGCATTTGTCCGGTACGCATCAGCATTTCATCTAATTCGCCACTGGCTTCACCGCTGGCAATCATATTGGTCATCATTGGCGGAAACAGTTTGGCCTGCTCGATGGCTGGTGCCAAACGCCCACCCTCTGTGACACGGTCGGCAGCCGAGGTTACTGCCTCGCGCATTGGTAAGTTATCAACCACTTCAGCCGCAATGCGCAAGGCATCAACCAATGGCACGCCGCTGCGTGTGAGGATGGCTAAGGTGCTGACAAATCGCGAGGCTTGCGAATCACGAACCAGTTTGCCTGCTACTGGTAGCCGCAACATAAAGGCATGCCAGCGATAACGCATGGCAGGCTTTTGCAGTAGACGATATATAAAATAACTTATCGCAATACCAATTAAGACCAACGTGCCCAAGGACTCTCGTAGAAAGTCGCTAGTGGCAATAAGTAGCTGCGTGATCATTGGCAGTGCTTGGCCTTGATTATCGAAAACCTTAACGATATCTGGCACCACATAAGTCAATAGGCCTACGACGATCAGCAGCGATAAGACCGTAAGAATAGCGGGATAAATTAATGCGCCCTGCACTTTGCGTCGCGTCTCATAGCGAGACTCGGTGTAGTCGGCTAGACGATTAAGTACCAAGTCCAAATGGCCTGCGCGCTCACCCGCAGCTACGGTGGCGCGATAAAGCGAAGGAAAAGCCTGAGGAAATTCGGCTAGGCTTTGCGCCAAGGTATAACCTTCAACAACTTTCGAGCGTACGGCGGTGAGTAGGCGCTTAACGGTGGCTTTTTCTGACTGCTGGGCGACTGAGCGCAAAGAGTCATCAAGCGTTAGGCCTGCTTGTACGAGTGTGGCAATTTGCCGCGTGATTAAGGCAAGGTCTTGAGCACTGAGCTTAGGCTTGAAGAACGAAAAAGATATGCCCGCTTGCTGTGCAGCGGGCTTTTCACTGGCGTTATTAACCGAGATTGGCACCAATTGGCGCTCGCGTAATAGTGAGCGCGCATGACGCAAATTGTCGGCATCGATTACCCCTTTACGGCGTTTACCCTGCGGATCAACACCAACGTAATCAAATGCCGCCATAGATTAATCTTCTCTAGTTACGCGCAGCACCTCATCCAATGATGTGATGCCAGCTAGCACTTTTACCATGCCATCTTGGCGAATGCTTGGGCCGTGAACGCGGGCTTCAGTTTCGAGTTCTTGTTCAAGGCCACGCTCGTGAATCAATCGACGAAGCGTATCATTGATGGGCACAACTTCGTAGATGCCTGTGCGGCCTTTATAGCCGCGTTGGTTACATTGTGCACAACCAGCTGAGCGATAAATTGTTGGTGGGTTTGCCACCGAAACGCCAAGTAATTCGCACTCAGCTTTATCGGCAACATGCTCTTCGCGGCAAGCCGGACATAACACACGAACCAAACGCTGCGCTACAACGCCAATCAGTGACGACGACAGCAGGAATGGCTCTACGCCCATATCAACCAAGCGCGTGACAGCGCCGACGGCTGAGTTGGTGTGTAGCGTCGATAACACCAAATGACCTGTTAGCGAGGCTTGCACAGCAATCTCGGCTGTTTCACGGTCACGAATCTCACCGACCATGACGACATCAGGGTCTTGGCGCAAAATAGCACGTAAGCCTCGCGCGAAGGTCATTTCCACTTTGGTGTTGACCTGAGTTTGGCCAATGCCGTCGAGCTGATATTCGATGGGGTCTTCGACGGTGAGAATATTGCGGCTGTGATCGTTAAGCTCAGTCAGTGAGGCGTATAACGATGTGGTTTTACCTGAGCCGGTTGGGCCAGTGACCAGCAAAATGCCATGTGGCTTAGCAATAAGTGCTTGTAGATTGGCGTGGTCTCTATCTGCCAAACCGAGACTGGACAAGTTCAAGCGCCCTGCTTGCTTATCGAGCAGACGCAGCACTACGCGCTCACCGGCACTCGATGGCATGGTCGAGACACGGACATCGACTTCGCGACCAGCTAAGCGCACGGAAATGCGGCCATCTTGTGGTACGCGTTTTTCAGCGATGTCTAAACGTGCCATGACCTTGATGCGTGAAACTAGTAAAGGCGCAAGTTCGCGACGCGGCTGTAAAACTTCACGCAAGACACCGTCGATACGTAAGCGCACAGACAGGCGACGCTCAAAGGTTTCAATGTGAATATCCGAGGCGTTTTCGCGCACGGCTTCCTGCAAAATCGCGTTAATTAGGCGGATGATGGGAGCATCATCCTCCTGCTCCATTAAGTCTTCAGTCTCTGGCACTAAGTCGGCGAGGCTTTCTAGGTCGATGTGGTCGCTGATGCCCTCGGCAGCCTGCATCGAATCGCCGGCATCGCCTTGATAGCTGCGCGACAAGGCCTCATTGAATTGATTTTCAGAAACCGGGCGGCAATACACAGGCCTGCCTAAAAGGCGTCGGGCCTCAGCTAGAGAGCTTAATTTCCAGTCCGGACGAGCCAGTAGGCACCAGTTCTCCTCAGATTCGATATGCAGCACGAGGCCATTACGCTTAGCAAAGCTATAGGGAAGACGTGTCATGGCTACTATTTGAGGCCAGGCGGCGGATGTTTCTGGTTGAGCTAAAGCAGTCATCATGCGATGAACACCTGTTGGAACGTTGGAGTGCAGTCTACTGCAAGGAATTGTTGCTCAACAGTCAGACTATGTTGGTGTTTTATTAAAATCGTGATCACTGCGTGCTTTTGCTCGTAAATCGCACGAACGGCGCAAGTTAGCGTGCGTTGTGGTTGACGCTCTTAAGAGCCATCGCTATTATGCCGCCTCCCGAGAGGGCGCTTGATATATGGCTGGGTGGCAGAGTGGTTATGCAGCGGACTGCAACTCCGTGTACGCCGGTTCGATTCCGACCTCAGCCTCCAATATCCTCGCAATTCTCGACCGCCCCGATGGTGAAATCGGTAGACACAAGAGACTTAAAATCTCTCGACCGCAAGGTCGTGCCGGTTCGATTCCGGCTCGGGGCACCATCTTTCTTTACCTCGCAACAACCGCTACCAGCAAGCCTCTGTTCCCTCTGTACCAGCCTTTGCAACTAAAAAAGACGCCATCCTTGGCATCATCTTGCCTTAAGCGATCGCGCCCGAACGTTTAGCTTGAGTGATCTCATCTTCGCTATAACCTGCCGCCTTCATCACCGCCTCAGTGTGCTCGCCCAGCGTCACGCCAGTGTAGGCATATTGCGCCTTAGTTTCTGAGAACTTAATGGGTGATGCTAGCTGCCGTTGGGTCTGGCCATTGCCCATTGGCACCTCAACTAATAACTCGCGGGCTTTAATGTGTGGATGCTCAGTGGCCTCAGCAAAACTCAATACGGGCTCTGTGCAGGAGTCTAGCGCTGCAAAAATCGTCGACCATTCGTCGTAAGTTTTTTTCTTCATTTCCAGCTGAATGTCAGCTTTGAGCTGTGCCACGACGTCGGCTTGCAGCATATTTAAGCCCAATGGCGCTAATTCTGGACGACCGATCGCCGCACAAAACTGCATGAAGAATTGCGGCTCTAAGCCGCCGACCGAGAAGTAACGACCGTCGGCGGTTTCATAGCAGTCGTAGAAGCTGCCGCCGTTTAGCTGAGTGTTTTCCAAACCGGGCTGATCGCCGCCGTTGAGTGCGCCAGGAGCGGTAAGCGCGTGTAGGCTGAATGCAGCATCGGTCATGGAAATATCGACGTGCTGGCCAATACCGGTGGCTTGACGATGAATGACAGCAGCTAATAAGCCAATCACGGCATGACATGATCCACCGGCAATATCGGCTACTTGCACTGCCATTGGCGCAGGACCTGAGGCTTTACGACCGTTGTAGCCCAACACACCAGCGATGGCTAAATAGTTCATGTCATGGCCGGCGCGATCTTTATAGGGGCCAGTTTGGCCATAGCCAGTAATGGAGACATAAATTATTTTTGGGTTGATGGCTTTAAGTGCCTCGTAACCCACACCCAATCTCTCCATGACGCCTGGACGGAATTGCTCAACCACGATGTCGTATTCGGCGACTAAGCGTTTAACGATTTCAAGGCCTGCAGGCGATTTCATATCAATGCCAATAGAACGCTTGGATCGGTTCAAATAGCCGTGCGCTGCAGAATTACCATCGGTGGCCATAGGCGGTAACATGCGAACCATGTCGGGGCGAGATGGCGACTCAACTCGCAACACATCGGCCCCCATGTCAGCAAGCATTAAGGTGGCAAATGGGCCTGGCAACAGTGCTGAGAAATCAAGCACTTTTAAGCCAGTAAGTGGACCGGACATAACTATACCTCTGTGAATAACAACGAAAATGACTAGGCGGTCAGCATGCTATTACGGCAAACAATGACTGCCAATGACCAGAACGCTCATCGGCTGACGAATTTGACTGATTGAAGTCATTGCGCCTAAGCCTCTGTGGACGACATACTTTGGTAATAACTTTTAGAGCAAGAGCCTATGCTTTCTTTTTTACCCGCCCCACTGCTGGGCCTTATCA
>CAXIBK010000028.1:0-15477 GCA_964022225.1 uncultured Paraperlucidibaca sp. | reverse complement strand
GGGCGAATAAGGATCAGTGCGAGGCAAAGCGGGTAACGTTGAGTGAAGGTGGCTTTGCACGGAGAGGCAGCTGACTGGGGCTATGCAGTTTATTAAGTGACTGTGCGGCGCCTTCGCGAAGACTTTTTAAGTCGCTACGGATGCTGTTGTAAAGCTCGTCGGCCTGCGCACTTGGCAGTGGTGTTTGCTGCGAGACAGCGGCATAACGAGCAAATAACTCTCGGCGCTGATCGAGTTGGCTTTGATTAGACTCGGCCCATTGCTGGCGTAGCGCTGCAAGCTCGCTGAGTTGTGCTAATAAACGCGCCTCTTCAGTTGCCAACACGCGCTCACTATCATTACGCGCGGCAGTGGCCGCCGCTAATGCGTTATCGCGCGCAAGCTCAGTGGATGCTAAGGCTTTTGCTGAAGCCGCTTGCTCGGCTAATAGTGACTCTTGAGTGCGCTTTAAGCGGTCTTGCTCAATTAATGCAGTGCGGCGCTCTTTTGGAAGCTGTAGAAAGCTTAGACGTAGGCGGTCGCGTTCACGCCGCAGTAAAACGAAATGATCTGCCTGAGCGACTGGGGCTATAGCTTGCACTTGCTCGGCGTCAGTCTTCTGTGTTGGCGTGGTGTCTTTTTTGTTAGCGCTGCTGGTTGTCGCTGGCGCTGCATCTATCTCAACGCTGAGTCGCTCTTGCAGCGACTGGATGCGCTGCGTCACGGCCTGCGCATCGCTCAGGTCAATTTCAAATAGCGCTGGCAGCGAGTTGTTTTGTGGCAGTTGACCGACCAGCAATGCCTGCAAATCGGCAATCTCGGCCTGTAAATGCGTCAACGTGACTTCTTGTGCGCTAGGTATAGCAGCTTCGCGAGGGGGCGCATTTTGGCTGTCAGGCTCAACGCCCCAGGCTGTCGGTACAGACAGCACGGCCGTTGCCAAAAATAAGGCGCGCAACCAGTTCGGCTGATTAGTCAAAACGTACCCCAGGCGAATTCTTATTAATGCTTAGTATGCCCTGACAGCAGCCTTTGTTCCCATAGCGGTTTTATTTTTTGCGCAATGAGTTTTATCCTCAACCTGCCTTATTCAAATCATAGGCTTGGTATTTAAACGTCCAGTTACGCTCGTCCGCAATTGGTTGCAAATTACAAGTGTTGTACCCCCTACTTATGGGGTTGAGATTTGGCCGTTGGTTAACCTACTGTGCGGCCATAAAATAAGGAAACTACTATGCGAACCTCTCAGCTTACGCTCATAAGCGCACTTACCCTCACATTGGGGGCATGCGGCAATAGCAATAACTCAAGTGGAGCAGCTGGCACTAGTGCATCGGCAAATTCAACTGCATCAGTAGCGCCTAAGCCTGCAGTATTATCAGCCAAGCATTGCGTTAATCCAGCCTTGAGCAAGGTTGGCTCTGTTTTAATCACGACCACGAGAACAAGTTCTACTGAGCCTGCTTTTACGAATGACAGCACTGTGGAAACTACCTTTATCGGGCGTTCTACATTTGAAGGAGTCGCTGCCGATGAGCGCAAGCTCAAAACCACTAATGCGGGGGTCGTTAGTACTATCTTTTTTTACTCGAATGATGATGACGGCACATTAGTTGAGCTAGGCAGCACCACCAGCAATGCTGTGGGCGGCTTTAAAGTTGCGACAAAGACTGTGTTGAGCCCCGCATTTCGTGACAGTCGCTACACATTGAGCGCTGGCGAAAGCTTTAAGGCCGCTCGCGTTGGTACAACAACGGCGACGACAACTGGCTTGCCAATTAAAGTCCCGCCAACGGTTACTCAGCTCAACGATAGCTTTGATGTGACGTTTGTAGGTATTGAGCCAGTCACTGTGCCCGCAGGAACATTTCAGGCCTGCCGATTTGAAAATCGTGCCGACGCCAATAATGTCATTACGGAATGGGTGGCAACGAATGGCGTGCTAGTAAAAAGCACACAAACTAAAGCTAGTACCGAGCTCATCAGCGCTAGTATCAATGGTGTTGCAATAAGGCCGTGATGGGTGGGTTGCTCGTCCACGGGCTGTGCTGCGCCTGTTTGCGTTTAATTTTGTGGACACTATCTGGGCAGAGTATGCAGTAGGCCATTGGTATTAATGCGCTGACTCTATACAGGTTATTGAAATGTATATCGAAATTGGTGGGCCCGGTCGGACTTGAACCGACGACCAAAGGATTATGAGTCCTCTGCTCTAACCAACTGAGCTACAGGCCCGCACGAGTGGCTTGATGCCGAAATGCAGGCGCGCAGTGTAGCAAGCACGATGCCGCTAGACTAGACAGAAATCTGTACTTCATACCAAGAAATTAATGCTTGCACGTCGGCTTTGCTGCTGGCGGTGTTGGGCAGTAGTGCACCGGGGCGGCGGGCGCGATCAAACCAAAACTCACCACTGTGTTGCCCTTGTGCAAACACGGGATGGCTGGCGAGCCAAACGGCGGTGTCGCTGCCTTGGCGCGCGTTGCGTAGCCATTTGCCCATGCGCTGATTGAAGTCGGGCAGGGCGCTGGCCACGCCGGGCGTGGCGGCCCAGCCGGGATGCATGATGTGTAAGCCTAGGCCGCGGTATTGCGTGGCCCAGTATTGGCTGACATCGAGCAGGGCGCGTTTGGCGCGAGCATAGGCTTTCGGGCCATTAAACGGCTCATTGGCGAAGGCCATGTCATCGAGTCGAATGCCTTGGGTGTAGAGTCCGCCGGAGACGACTTGAATGATGCGGCCGCTTCGTGCGGCGAGCATTGGCGCGAGAGCTTGAGTGAGCAGCGCGGGCGCAACGAAATTCACCGCCATGGTGCGTTCTAGGCCATCGCTAGTCAGTGCTTGCGAATCAAATAGCGCGCCGGCGTTATTGATCCAGACATCTAATGGCCGCTCAAGCGCCAATAGTTGCTGGCTGAGAGCGCGCGTGCTGGTGATGCTAGAGAGCTCGGCCTCGATGAGGTGAATGTCTATGTCATGGCTGGCCCACGGGCGTATCGTTTCCGCTGCCTGTGCAAGGCGTTCGGCACCGCGGCCGACCAATACTAGGTCGGCTCCTAGTCGCGCCAGCTGTTGCGCACAGGCCAGCCCTAAGCCAGAGGTCACGCCGCTGATGCCGATGCGTTGGCCATCGAGATAGCGCGAGAGGCCTCGCGAGGGCATCTTGCGATAGCCGCGGCGGGTGTAGTTGATCATGCCGGGTAAAACTAAGCGCTCAGCCAATCGTGCCAGCGCGCCGAGTTGCACGGGGTCGTCATGCTCTAGCGCGTCTTTAAGGCCGTTCATGGCCGCATCGCTAAGGCGCTCGCCCCACCAATTCAGCACGGGCATTAGCAGGGCGGGCACATCGGCGGTGGTAATGTCGGCGCGATAGTCTAGTGTGCATGCGTTAGCGCCCGTTGCGCTGAGCGTGAGTGTGTCGACTGCCGTAAAGCCATCGCCACTGCCGGTGAGCACTAGGCGGGCCTGACCTTGCTCAGATGGCGGCTCGCACACATCGAGGGTGTAGCGCATGGGCACAGCGCGGCCCATGACATTGAGCTGTAAGGCGAAGGCTGGCTTAGCGGGTTGCCTCGCTGCATCATTGCGCTCATGCACTGAGCCTACGGGCTCTCGCTCAGCCGTGAACACACCGGGGTCCCACTGTTCGATATTGTCGAAGTCGCGCAGGTAACGAAACACATCCGCTAAGGAGCGTTTCAATGGCAGTACGCGATGCAAGTTCAGTGTGGTCATGGGTGGCTCCGATGGCACGAAAGCGCTCATGCTACGGTAAATCGTATGGCATGGGCTGCGTGATTGATCGCGTGTCAGGCGCGTGGCAGTGGATGAATCAGCGCTTGGCCGCCATCGATATTGATATTTTGGCCGGTAATCCAGCCGGCCTCATCGCTTAATAAAAACGCCATCAGGCCGGCAATATCGGGGCCACGACCTATGCGTTGCATGGGGTTGGGCTTGCTATTGCGTGCGATGGCCTCATCGCTATCGGTCAAACGACCAGCCAGCGGTGACACCACCAAGCCTGGGTGAACACAGTTTACGCGAATGCCTTTATCGGCATAGGTCGCAGCCGTGCTGAGCGCGAGGCCAGCAACGGCGGCCTTGGCGCTACCTATGGCTTCGTGGTTTGGAAAGCCGGCATGCGCCACCAATGATCCAACCAATACCGCGGCCGAGGGCTGGCGGTGTTTGCGCGCGCCATCGACAAAGGCTTTTAGGCAGTAGGCTGCCGAGTAAAAGTTCAGCTTCATGACCGCTTCAAAGTCAGCCTCGCGGGTTAAGTGTAGGGGTTTGATCAGCGTCGAGCCTACGCAATGGGCAAAGCCGGTGATGGGGCCTAGGGCCGCCTCAGCACTGGCGCGTAGATCGGCGGCCACGCCTGTCTCGGAGACATTGCCTGCGGCAATCTGGCAGGGCGTGTTGAGGCTATCGGCCAATGCCTGCAGGCGCTCGGTATCGCGGCCGGTGAGCACTAAGCGATGGCCTTTCGCAGCCAGATTTTGGGCGAGGGCAGAGCCCACAGTGCCGACGGCGCCGGTAATCCAAGTGGTATTCATTGCGCAAGCTCCTTGGGGGCATGGTGTCGTTCGGGTAGCCAACAGCGCTGATAGGCGCCATCGGGGTCGTACATTGCGGCTTGGCGTGACGGGCTAAAGCGGCGATCAGTGCGCGGATCCGTGCCAGCACCGGCCAAGTAAAGCCAGTTGCCTTGATTGCTGGCGACATCGAAGTCGATGAGTTGATGCTCAAACCACGCCGCGCCTAAGCGCCAATCCAGTGCTAAATCGTGAATTAAATAACTCGCTACATTTTGCCGCATGCGATTGCCCATATAGCCGGTTGCGGCTAGTTCGCGCATGGCGGCGTCGACCCAATCGCAGCCAGTGTTACCCGCACACCATGCCGCAAACGCTGCTGGGTCATGACGCGCTTTTTTACTGCTGTGTGATAGCTGCGGTTGAATGCCGCGCCGACTAAAACAGCTCCGACCATAGCGCCACATGAGCAGCTGAAAATACTCGCGCCAGAGCAACTCAAACCACAGCCAGTAGCTCCCGTCGTTGGCGCCGTAACGCGCCTCATATGCGAGTCGCTGCGCTTCAATTTCACGCACTGATAAACTGCCCACGGCCAGCCACGGCGACCATTTGCTCGAATAGTCCGTGCCCAATAAACCGTTGCGTGTGGCTTTGTAATCGGCCACTAGGTCGCTGGCAAAATAGCGCTGCAGATGTGCGAGACCGGCGGCTTCACTGCCATGCCAGGCGGGTTCAACATAGGGTAATGCGCTGCGTGGGTCAGCCACTGGTGTGTGTATCGATGACTTGTCGAGCTGGAAAATAGCGCGAGCCTGAGCGCGTTCTGGCGCATAAAGATCTGGCGGTAATGTCGCGCTGGGCGGTAGCGCCGTGGGAACGGGTAGCGGTTCAATGCTCGGCCAGTCCGCCGCTTCAATGCGCTTGCGAAAGCTCGTAAATGGCACGGGAAAAGGATCGAGCGGAGATGGCAAATCGTTGGCATCAAACAGGCCGCCGCCTCCAAGCGCGTGCACATTCACGCCGCGCTGTTGCAGTTGCTCAATGGCCTCGCGTTCCTCCCAGCCAGGATGCGCATGGACCAGCACCGGCGCATCGCCCAGCGTGCGACTTAAATCATGCAGCGCTTGTACGGGGTCGGCCACGAGAATCAGCAACTCATTGCCCAATGCAGCTAGCGATGTCGCAAGTCCGGCCAGCGCTTGTGCCAAATAGGCTCGCCGGTGCGCACCCAAGCGCGGCACACCGGCTGGGCCGTCACACAGCCAATTCGGAGGCAGGCAATACACTGCAAGCAGACGTTCGCTGGCGGCGGCCAAGTGCAATGGCCGATGGTCATGCACGCGTAGGTCGTGGCGAAACCACACGATGCTGGTATGGGCTGAGGTCATGACCAGATCAGTCGAATCAGGCCGTGAGCAGCAGTTCGGCACACAGCGCATCGGCGGCAGCTAAACCACTGTGCATGGCATCGATGGCGGTGGCCCCCAAGCAAGCATCGCCAGCATAATACAGGCCATTTTTGCCGCGTAAAAAAGGTTGGCCAGCAGCCTGCGTGACATGGCCATAGCGCCAGCGATGCGCGTCTAAGTATTCAGCGCTGGCAGACAGGTCCAGCGCGGTGGCGGCGGCCTGCATTAGTGCCTGCGCGGCTTGTTCGCTGCTATCTTCTACATGTGCCGCGCTCCAGGTTGGCGTGGCGTGTAACGTAAAGCGCGGCGCACCACCGCCTTGTGGGCGTAGGTCTTCGCGAATGCAAAGCGCAATGCCATGGGATTGTAAGTCCTCGCGCACAAACTCACCGGAGGCCAGCGTGGGGGAGGCCTGAGGCACCCAGCGCACACTCCAGCAAGGCGCATGATGCAACGTTTGCAGGTTCTGACACAGCGCATATTGGCTAGGTAGTTTCGATAGCAACGCCAGTGCTTGCACTGGTGGGCAGGTCATCAGCACGCGGTCAAATGGCCCGAGCCAGCCAGGCTGCTCGCTAAATTTAAGCCACCAATTATCACCGTCGTGCTTGAGCTCACAGAGCGTGTGTTGAAAATGACAAGTCAAACCTTGCTTCCACTGTTGTGCCAAGGCATTGATGCTGTCGCTGGGGACCAACGCGGGACGACACTCACCGCTAATGTTGCTCAGCCGTAGTGTATTTAGGTTCTGACTGAGCGCGCACTGCAGGCGTGGGTCGGCGGGCATGGGCGCTTGATGTGGCATCGATAAATATGGCGCGCCGTGATTAAAGCTGCCCCAGTCGCTGCGGCGTGAGGCCAGGCGGCCACCCGCACGACGGGCTTTATCGAATACAGTGCAATGAAGACCTTGATGCTGTGCTTCGCTGGCGGCCATTAAACCACTGGCGCCAGCACCAATAATGGCGATTCGCGGAGCGTTGTGCATTTCGATGCCTTTATGACCAATAGTCGTTGTTTATGCTGTCATCTCGGCATCTATATTTGTATTACACAAAGCATTTACACGGACTCTTTGTTTAAGGCTTGATGAATCAATGCCATCGCCGTTTTGGCGATGTCCTCAATGGTCTCGGCGGTAAATGCAAGGCCATCGTTATACATGCGACAGAGGCCATGCAGCGTTGCCCAGGCAACTTGCACCACTCGCAGCACATTAATCTTGGCAGGCAATTCGCCTCGATCTTGCATGCGTTGAACATAGCGAGTAATGACGCGAACATGTGCTCTGGCCGCCGCCTGAAATGCGCCAGCATTTGGGTCACGCCAGAGTAGGCTGCCAAAAATTAAGTCATAGAGTGCGGCCTCGCTGCGAGCAAAGCCCACGTAGGCAATGGCAAAACTCTCCGCACTGGCATCACTCTTGAGGGCTGCCTGCATGACCGTCACAAACTCAGCCATGGCTGCCTCACCTAAGCTCATCAATAGGGCGTGCTTGCTACGAAAATGGTGATAGAGCGCAGGGGTCGAAACACCAAGCTCGTCGGCTAGTTGCCGAAGGCTCAATGCCTGCACGCCTTCAGCGCGTACGCGAGCTAAGCCAGCCGTGATGATGCTCTGACGCAGATCACCATGATGGTAGCTAGGTTTGCTTTGCGCTCTTGACATCGCTCTAAATCCTCGTATCTTAACGGTGTTAACTTTAGCGCGCTAACGTCGTTTTGACGAGGACTTAATTACCATGACTGCTTTTAATCACATGCTTGCCCCGCTAGACCTAGGCTTCACCACACTTCGCAACCGCATCGTCATGGGCTCCATGCACACCGGCTTAGAAGATCGCTTTTGGAATTACGGCAAGCTCGCCGCCTATTTTGCTGAGCGCGCCAAGGGCGGTACGGCATTGATGATTACTGGTGGTATAGCAATGAATCGCCAAGGTTGGTTGCTCCCTGCAGCCGGCACCATGAATAGCTACGGCGATATTTTGAATCATCGCCGAGTGACTTCAGCAGTGCATGAGCACGGTGGCAAAATTCTTATGCAAATGCTGCATGCTGGTCGTTATGGCTATCACCCATTTCAGGTGTCTTCGTCGGCGGTGAAGTCGGCTATCAACCCGTTTAAACCAAAGGCAATGAGCGAAAAAGTTATTTTATCGACCATTAAAGACTACGCTCACTCCGCTCGTTTGGCGCAGCTGGCCGGCTATGACGGCGTCGAAATCATGGGCTCAGAGGGTTATTTGCTGAACCAGTTCATTTGTTCGCGAGTGAACCAGCGCACCGATAAATGGGGCGGATCGGTAGAGAATCGCATGCGTTTGCCCGTGGAAATTGTGAAGGCCGTGCGTGCAAAAGTTGGCCCCAACTTCATCATTTGCTATCGCATGTCGCTGATCGATTTAGTGCCCGGCGGTAATACCTGGGATGAAATTGTGACCATCTGTAAAGCGTTAGAGGCAGCAGGTATCACCATTCTCAATACGGGCATTGGCTGGCATGAAGCGCGTGTGCCGACGATTGCGACACAAGTGCCGCGTGCGGCTTTCCGTAGCGTCACTGCGCGTATTAAAAAAGAGCTGAAAGTGCCGGTGATGGCATCGAACCGCATCAACACGCCTGAGGTTTGCGAAGACATAATTGAAAGTGGCGATGCTGATTTAATTTCGATGGCGCGCCCGCTCTTGGCTGATCCAGACTTCGTTAATAAAGCGGCCGCGGGTAAGCCAGAAGCTATCAATACCTGTATTGCTTGTAACCAAGGCTGCTTGGATCTGACCTTCTCAAATAAGCGTGCTACCTGTTTGGTGAACCCACGTGCGGGCTACGAAACTGAACTAGTTTATGTGAAGTCGACGAAGCCGAAAAAAGTCGCCGTTGTCGGTGGTGGCATGGCTGGCTTAACCGCTGCCACAGTAGCAGCCGACCGTGGCCATGATGTCACGCTGTTTGAGTCGGCAGACGATATTGGTGGTCAATTTAATATGGCTGCCGCCGTGCCTGGCAAAGAAGAGTTCCAAGAAACTATTCGCTATTACCGCTATGAAATCGAACGTAGCGGCGTGAAAGTGAAGCTCAACACCAAGGTCAGTCACGATGATCTAGCTAGCTTCGACGACGTTGTTATTGCCACCGGTGTGAAACCGCGGATTCCGCGCTTCCCCGGCATTGATCATCCAAAAGTGCTTGATTACACCCAGGTCCTGCGCGGCGAAGTGACAGTAGGCCAGCGTGTAGCGGTGATTGGCTCTGGCGGTATTGGTGTTGATACCTGCGCCTATCTGTTAGAAGAACACAATCAGTCGGTTGAGCATTGGGCGAAATATTGGGGCGTCGATTTTGATGTTACCGAAAATGGCCTTACCGCGCCTGAGCGTCGTTTTGCTTCGCGTGAAATCACCATGTTGCAGCGCAAACCGGGACAGAAAAAAATGGGTGCAGGTCCGGGCAAAACCACAGGCTGGGCACACAAATTATTGCTTGGTCAATTTGGCGTGAAGATGCTCGCCGAAGTTGAATATGTAAAAGTCGACGACCTTGGTTTGCACATTCGCGTAGATGGTGAGGAGCGAATCCTCGACGTCGATCATGTGATTTTGTGTGCGGGCCAAGAGTCGGTGACAGATATGTTGCCGCGCAATGCCGAAGGTAAAATTACCGACAGTCGCTATCACGTTATTGGCGGTGCCAAACTGGCTGGTGAACTTGATGCTCGTCGCGCTATTCGCGAGGGTGCGGAATTAGCTGCGGCGCTATAAGGGTGTTTCAAAGCCCGCCGCACTTAGCGATAAGCGCGACGGGCTTTGAAAATCATTGACATGGTGCGTTGTCACTTATATCGTGCCATCGTTCACTGTAACCGTATTAGGGTTTCCTTATGAAAGATTTCAAGAATAAAGTGGCTGCCATCACCGGCGCTGGTTCTGGTATGGGGCGCTCGCTTGCTGTACTGCTGGCTGCCCGCGGCTGCCATGTAGCGCTTAGCGACATTAATGAAAAAGGCTTGGCTGAAACCGTTAAGTTGCTCGATGGCACTGGCGTTAAAGTGACTTCACAAAAGCTCGATGTTGCCGATAAAGATGCTGTTTTTGCCTGGGCTGATAAAGTCGCCGGCGATCATGGCAAAGTAAATCTGATCTTCAACAATGCTGGCGTTGCTTTAGGCTCGGTAGTTGACGGCGGCGGTTACGACGACCTTGAGTGGATCATGAATATCAACTTTTGGGGTGTGGTGCATGGCACCAAAGCGTTTCTGCCATACCTAAAAGACTCTGGCGATGGCCACATCATTAACACCAGTAGTTTATTTGGCCTAATTGCGGTGCCTTCGCAAAGTGCTTATAACGCCTCGAAATTTGCTGTGCGCGGCTTTACCGAAGCTTTGCGCCAAGAGCTGGAGATGCAGAACGTAGGCGTCAGTGCGACCAGCGTCCATCCTGGTGGCATCAAAACCAATATCGCCAAATCAGCACGCATGGATGAGTCGCTTACCAAGATTGGCATGAGCGTTAATAGCACAGCAAAATTTGAAAAGCTGTTCCGCACAACGGCCGACGATGCAGCAGCGCAGATGATTCGTGCTGTGGAGAAAAATCAGCGCCGACTGCTAATTGGTAATGATGCCAAAGTAATGGATTTGATGGTCCGCATCTTCCCATCGGCATATCAAAAGTTGGTGGCAATGAGCTCCAAGCACTTGTCATAAGTTTGCTGTGGACATAAAAAAACCGGCGTTAAAGGCCGGTTTTTTTATGTCCAAGAACATTGAGCTGTTAACGGCAGCGCTCTGCAAATTCACAGAGCGCCGCGTTCGCCAAATCACTCAGTATCAAGGAATGAGCGCAGGTGTTCTGAGCGGGTTGGATGGCGCAGCTTACGCAGTGCTTTCGCCTCAATCTGACGAATACGCTCACGTGTGACATCAAACTGCTTGCCCACTTCCTCCAGGGTATGGTCGGTATTCATATCGATACCGAAGCGCATACGTAACACTTTCGCTTCGCGCGGCGTGAGATTTTCTAAAACCTCACGCGTTGCTTCGCGCAGGCCTTCCGAGGTGGCTGCATCTATGGGTGAGGTCACCAGAGTGTCCTCAATGAAGTCGCCTAAATGGCTGTCTTCATCATCGCCAATCGGCGTCTCCATGGAGATCGGCTCTTTCGCGATCTTCAGCACTTTGCGCACTTTGTCTTCTGGCATTTCCAAGCGTTCGCCGAGCTCTTCTGGCGTTGGCTCGCGACCCATTTCTTGCAGCATCTGACGCGACACGCGGTTGAGCTTGTTGATGGTCTCGATCATGTGCACCGGGATACGAATGGTACGCGCTTGGTCAGCAATCGAACGCGTGATGGCCTGACGAATCCACCAAGTTGCATAGGTCGAAAACTTGAAACCACGACGGTATTCAAACTTGTCGACGGCTTTCATCAAGCCGATATTGCCTTCTTGGATCAAGTCCAAGAACTGCAGGCCACGGTTGGTGTATTTCTTCGCAATCGAAATAACCAAGCGTAGGTTGGCCTCGACCATTTCCTTCTTGGCGCGCCGTGCTTTTGCTTCGCCAACGCTCATGCGGCGGCTAATCGCTTTTATTTCAGCGATGCTTAAGCCGCCATGGTTATCACTAACTTCAAGCAGACGCTCTTGCGCACGAATAATAAATTCGCGTTGTGTTTCAAGCGCTTTAGCAATCGACTTGCGCTTACTAATAACGCCGTCCAGCCACGTTAAGTCAATTTCATTGCCGGGGAAATCAGCGAGGAAATGGCTGCGATCCATGCGGGCGCGGCGCACGCAGGAAATCATAATCACACGCTCTTGCGCACGTATGATGTTGATGTTGGAACGAATATGCTCAGCGATGCCGTCATACACGCGTGGCGTCAACTTAAACATCATGAACTGATTAGCCAGTTCTTCGACGTTGGTTTGCCACGCTTTTGACTCGCGGCCTTGGCGTTCTTCGGAGTTGTCTGTTTTCTTTAGCTGCTTACGCAATGCATCCACGCGTGCAGCCAGCTTTTCCATGTCGATGCCGCCATCATTTTCATCGGCAGCATCGTCATCGGTAGTTTCTTCTTCATCTTCGCTATCGTCTGCTTTGGCGTCTTTTGAGCCCTTTGTGTCTTTCGCTTTCTTGGCGGCCAATGCGGCTAGGGCAGCGCTGTCATCAATCTCTTTTGGTGCGCTAGCGCCATCATCATCGGGGTCTAGAAAGCCCGAGATAACGTCATTAATACGGCGCTCGCCAGCATCAACAGCATCAAATTCATCGACTAATAGCTCAACAGCACGCGGCCAATAAGCCATGGCATGCAGCACGTCACGGATGCCTTCTTCGATGCGCTTAGCAATGGCGATTTCGCCTTCACGAGTCAGCAGCTCGACCGTGCCCATTTCGCGCATATACATACGCACGGGATCGGTGGTGCGGCCTGGCTCGTTTTCCACCGAGGCTAAAACAGCGGCGGCTTCTTCGGCGGCGAGATCATCGTCGCTAGCTTCTGGCGTTTCCTCACGCATGAGGTCGTCAGCTGCAGGCGCGCGCTCATGTACTGGAATGCCCAGGTCATTGAGCATCTGAATGATGTCTTCGATTTGCTCGCTTTCAGTGACCGATTCAGGCAGGTGGTCGTTCACCTCGCCATAGGTCAGATAGCCTTGTTCTTTGCCGCGCTTGATGAGCTCGGCGAGCAGAGAGTTACGCTGTGCCTTATCCATCGGCATATCGTCTGGTCCATCCGCTTCTTGCTGAGATGGATCTGGCGTGTTCGGCTTTTTGGTGCTCATGTGGCCCCTCGCGCAACGGCTGCAAAATAAGAGCGGGATTATAAGCTGAGTAGGTGGTGTTTGTCAGCTTAGAAGCGTGCTCAGCTGCTTGGTGCTTGCGGTAATTGACGCATCCAGTCAGCGAACTCACGCTTTGCCTGCGTTAAAGCCAGTAGGTTTTCCATATTTGGCGAATTTTGTAGTGTGTTATCGGCATGAGCAATGCGCTGTTCGAGCAATCGGCTATGCAAACGATGGCTCAGCGCTTCAGCTTCCAATGTACTGTCGGTATCGGGCAAAAGGCTTTCAGCGGCTGCGATGGCGGCTAATGCTTCGCCTTCAGGTCGACCGTGCCAGCTTCCTAATAACGCGGCCAAGGAACGTTCTGGCGCTTCTCGTAGAGCCTGAGCTAATGTGCAAAGTAAGTCGGTTTCTGGATCGTTTAGGCTGCTAAGCGTAGTTTCAGGCCAAAGCTGCGCATGGCTTGGTTCGCGCAACAATAGGCGGATGGCCTGCGCCGACAATGAACGTAGGCTCGGGCGTGCCGGCACTTGCGGGCGCGGCTTGCGTGCGACTTGTTGTTGGCCAGATGAATTGGCTAGGCTGGAGTAATAAGCTTCGTCAATGGCGCTGCGTTCATCGTCGCCTGCAGCCCAGTGTGTGTCATAAGCGACATCTTGCGAGTCGTCATGCTGGGGCTGATGGTTCTGAGCAAAGTGATTATGGGCCTGCTGTGAGCCTGTAGTCAGTTGCGCGCTTTGCGTCACGGCCTCAGCAGCAGCTTTTGCCGCCTGCTCGCGCGCCACAGCTTGTGATTCATGCTTTTCAAGCATTTGTGCGAGTTGTTTTTCCAGCACGGCCACGCTGAGCTGAGTGATTTCGCTTAGACGCTGCAATAGTAAGGTGCGAAACAGCGATTCCGGCACGGCCATCAACAGTGGCAACGCCAGAGTCGCAAGCTGCGTGCGGCCTTCGATTGACGCTAGATTTAGCGTTTCACTTAAATGTTTAAATAATTGATCGGCCAGCGGCACGGAATCGGCATCGATACGTGCACGAAACATCGCCGCACCCTCTTTACGCACAAGGCTATCGGGATCTTCGCCGTCGGGCAGAAAAAGAAACTTCGCGCCAACACCATCGCGCAAGGCAGGTAGGGCATTTTCTAGTGCGCGCCAAGCAGCGCGACGTCCTGCACTATCGCCATCGAAGCAAAAGACGACCTCGGGCACGACTCGGAATAGGCGCTCGACATGCGTGGTGCTAGTTGCTGTGCCAAGTGTTGCCACAGCCTCGTGGATGCCGGCTTGCGCGAGCGCGACCACATCCATATAGCCTTCGACCACGAGTAGGCGAGTGAGCTTGCCGGACTGGCGTGCCTCATACAGCCCATACAGCTCTTGGCCTTTGTGAAACACCGGTGACTCAGGCGAGTTCAAATATTTTGGCTTGTCGTCGTTGAGTACGCGACCACCAAAAGCAATCACGCGGCCACGAAAATCACGGATGGGGAAAATTACCCGATCGCGCATGGCGTCATAGTGAGATTGTCGTTGCGGATTGAAAATGGCTAGGCCCGAGGCAAGTAAGAGATCGCGCATGGCTGTGTCTTGGCCAAGACTCTGTAGCAGGTTGTCCCAGCCTGGAGGTGCATAGCCGATACGAAATTGTTTGGCGGTTGCGCCGCTAACACCACGGTTTTTCAAATAGCCAACGGCGCGTTGTTTCTGTGAGGCGCTACGAAGTTGCTGCTCAAAAAATACGGCGGCGCGCTCAAGAGCATCAAATAGTGGTTGCTGAGTTGGCTTGTGTGTCGTGTCAGCATCGCGTGTTTCAGGCAGCGTTAAACCGGCGGCGCCGGCAAGCTGGCGCAGGCCATCGATGAAATCGAGACGGTCGTGCTCCATCAAAAAGCTTAATGCGTTGCCGGTGGCGCCACAGCCAAAGCAGTAATAAAACTGCTTTTCGCGATTGACTGTAAACGAAGGTGATTTTTCTTGATGGAAGGGGCAGCAGGCCGAATAGTTTTTGCCCGCACGCTTGAGTTTGACGCGTGCGTCAATCAGATCGACGATATCGGTGCGCAAAAGCACTTCATCGATAAATGATTGCGGAATACGACCAGCGGCCATGCGGGCTAATGCTCAGTTGGAAATTAAGGAGTTGAGTGTGCGACAGCGCGCGATCGCCAGTCAATTAAGCGGGAGCTCATTTGACCGGTGCTCTTAAAACGGAAGCTACTTATGGTGACGCCCTGTAAGCAGATGCTTTTTAAGCAGAAAGGCGCGCTTTAACTTGCTGCGACAGTGCACCAACATCGGCACGACCAGCGACCATGGGGCGTAATAAGTTCATCACTTTACCCATGTCTTTCGGGCTAGTGGCGCCGGCTTCAGCAATAGCGGCGGAAATCAGCGAGAGTAATTCCTCTTCGCTCAATGGCGCTGGCAAAAACTCTTGCAGAATGGCGATCTCTGCATTTTCTTTATCGGCTAACTCTTGGCGACCGCCGGCGATGAAGGCTGCGGCGGATTCGCGGCGCTGCTTCACCAGTTTTTCCATGACGGCTAAAGAGCGAGCATCATCTAGCTCGGTGCGCTCATCGACTTCAATTTGTTTAAACGCGGCAAGTGCGGTGCGGATCACCAGTAGGCGATCTTTTTGCTGGGCGCGCATGGCGTCTTTCATGGCATCTGTTAGACGAACTTTTAGTGCAGGCATGGCAAAGCTAGCTCATACAGCGAGTGAATGCTGAAGCGATAGAAATGAAACAGAAGC
>CAXIBK010000027.1:0-15956 GCA_964022225.1 uncultured Paraperlucidibaca sp. | reverse complement strand
AAGAATTTCGCCGCTGCGAGCCATATCGGCAATGATGTCGTAGGCCAAATAGGGGTAAACGGCAGTTGCGCCAAAACCTAATAAAACGGCGAAATGGTGCGCATCGCGCGCGACAGCCGTTTCTACAATAAGGTTACAGTCACAGCGCAAACCCACTTTAATTAAATAATGGTGAACAGCGCCAGTTGCCATCAAGGCATTAATTGGCAAGTAATTTTCGCGAATATTTCGATCACTTAAGACTAGCTGCGAACGACCGGCACTGACAGCCGCCTCAGCTTGCTTGCAAACCCGCAGAATCGCGGCTTCCAAACCTTCACTTTCGGCATAGTTTAAATCAATAGTTTCCGACTCAAAGCCTGGCAGATCAACACTTTGCAACTGCTGAAACTTACTATGCGAAAGCACTGGGCTGGACACAATAGCGCGGCGTGCGTGTTCCGGAGTCTCTTCAAAAATATTCAGCTCTGGACCAAATGCTGTCTCCAAAGACATCACAATGGATTCGCGCAGAGGATCAATTGGCGGGTTGGTGACCTGAGCAAATTGCTGGCGGAAATAGTCAGCCAAGTGCCGTACACGACCAGAGAGAACAGCCATTGGCGTGTCATCACCCATTGAACCAACAGCTTCTTGGCCAGCCTCTGCAAGTGGGCGAATAATTTGATCGCGCTCTTCGTAGGTTACCAAGAACATTTTTTGGTAAACGTTTAAGCGCTCACGAGATACCTGACCAAGTAGCTGCTTCTCTAAAACACTGTCGCTTTCGATACGACGAGCTTCTGCACGCAGCCATTTTTTGTAAGGTTGAGCATTTTTCAAGACATTATCGATGGCTTTGGTATCAAGCAAAGCACCGGTCTGTGTATCGACAGCAATTAACTTGCCTGGACCAACACGACCTTTAGAAATGACATCTTCCGGCGCGTAATTCCACACGCCAATCTCAGATGCCAGCGTAATATAGCCATTTTTAGTGATGACATAGCGCGCAGGGCGCAGGCCATTACGGTCGAGCATACAAACGGCATAGCGGCCATCGGTGATGACTAAACCTGCGGGGCCATCCCAAGCTTCCATGTGCTTGGCGTTATATTCGTAAAACGCGCGCAGATCGGTGTCCATGGAGTCGACGTTTTGCCATGCCGGTGGCACTAGCGTTCGCAGCGCACGGAATAAGCTCATACCGCCAGCAAGTAGAATTTCCAGCATATTATCGAGGCTGGATGAGTCAGATCCGGTCAGGTTGATGAGCGGTGTCAGCTCAGTCAGGCCAGGCAAATCTGGGTGAGTAAACTTCGGCGTACGCGCCAATGCCCACTGGCGATTACCACTGACAGTATTGATTTCACCATTGTGCGCCAAGTAGCGGAATGGTTGAGCCAAAGGCCAGCGAGGCAATGTATTGGTGGAGAAACGCTGATGAAATACGCAAATATGCGTAGCCATACGTGGGTCGCTGAGGTCAGCGAAGAAGCTCGGCAAATCTGCCGGCATCACCAGGCCTTTGTACGATATGACTTGTGTCGACAGAGTCGTAACGTAATACAGCGAGTCATCACGCAGTTTCTGCTCTGCCCGACGACGCGCTAAAAATAGCTTACGGTTAGCGGTCTCTTCATCGAAATCATCGACTTGCACGAAGACCTGCTCAAAAACTGGTAAAGAGCGCAAGGCGATCTCGCCGAGAATACTGTCATCGGTAGGCACTTTACGCCAGCCAGCAACACTTAAACCTTCAGCTGCCAACTCGGCAGCTAATGTATCGCGCGCGTGCTGTGCTTTGACTGGATCGGTATTAAGAAAGACCAGGCCTGCCGCGAAGCGCTCGCTTAGGCTGATGCCTAACTCGGCTTGAGCAACAGACTTGAAAAACTCACGAGGCATTGCCAACAACAAACCGCAACCGTCGCCGGTCTTACCATCGGCGGCAATAGCGCCTCGGTGCGTCATGCAGCTGAGTGACTCAATAGCTGTTTGAACTAAATGGTGACTTGCATCACCTGTCATGTGCGCTATGAGCCCGAATCCGCAATTATCGCGAAATTCGTCGGGATTATATAAGCCTGCGTTGACGACCGTTTGTTCTTCCATCAATAAGTCACCTTATGAAACAAAGGTTTAGGGTTTTCTTGTGGACACAGAAAAATCGCATACCACAAAAAATGGATGCGCATATTACTGGAAAAGCGCGTTTCACTCAATTAGCTAGCAGTGCTCTCACGCGCCAGCCTGAAAAAAACTATGGGACTCGATCCTGCTTTTTTTGTAACGACTCAACTGGATCTACTCCTTGAAATGGCTGAGTCGCCAAATCAGCTGACTCAACCTTGGCGGCCGCCGCTGCCCTAGCGTTTGCCAGAGCCTCTTGCTGCGCCAAATAGTTTTTCGCCAAAACTGCGCGCACCGATGCCAATGAAATTTGATAGCTCTCCCACGGCCGCACTAAGAACTGCCCGCCGAAACCTGTCAAGCTTCCAGCCACAGCAACCGCTTGATCTTCGCTATAAAACTCACCATAAGTTACAATAAAACGTGATCTTGCCGCTGTGACTAAGCCTAGTGCAGGGTCAGGCATTTCTGGCAACTCAAAATAGCGCAAATCTGCGCTATTGCCATTTTGGGTCAAAAACTCTGTTGCGCCTCGTTCAGATGAAAACACCGCGAGCTGAATTGTATAACCCGATTTATCTTGTGCCGCCAGCCATTGCTCCGAACGATACTGAGGATAACGCTGCGGCGCTAAACCGTCGAAAGGAACAGGCTGATCGCCGCCGTTGTCGGGCACTATCTCAGGGAAAGCTCCAAAACCTTCTTTAAATTCAGTTTCGCCGGCGCGCACGATATTACCCAGCTCTTCCTCATTCATCTCGATACGCTCAGGCACTCTGGCATTGATCACAACCAAGCCAACGATGAACAACACAATTAGCGCAAAGCCAATGCGTGACTGAAAGCGAGATGCGCTCATGCTGTAACTCCAGCTGCAGCCAATGTGTCGCGAATCAAGCTTAAGTCAGTCATATCAACCACCACGGCCTCGCCCACGCGCTTCAGCAGAACCAAGCGTAATTGGCCATCAATATTCTTTTTATCTACCGCCATGGCAGCAAGGAAGTCTGCCTGCGAAATACTCGCGGGTGCCAGCACAGGCAAGCCTGCAGCGAGTAATAATGCACGCAACTCTTCTACTTCGTTAGCGCTGACCCAACCCATCCGTTGCGACAAATCTGCTGCCATCAACATGCCAACCGCCACCGCTTCGCCGTGTAGCCAGCTGCCATAGCCCATATTGGTTTCAATGGCATGTCCAAAAGTATGGCCTAAATTGAGTAATGCACGGACATCATGTTGCTCTAGCTCATCGGCAGCAACCACCTCTGCTTTGTGCTGACAAGAACGCGCCACAGCTTCAGCCAAGACAGCCGGCTCGCGTGCCACCAATGCTGGCATTTGCTCATGCAACCAGTGCAAAAACGCGGTGTCGCGAATCAAACCGTATTTGATGACTTCAGCCAAACCTGCCGACAGCTCACGATCAGGCAATGTGCGCAGCACAGCAGTGTCTGCCAAGACCACTTGTGGCTGCATAAAAGCGCCAATCATATTTTTTCCCAAAGGATGATTGATGCCGGTTTTGCCACCCACAGAGGAGTCGACTTGAGCGAGCAGGGTTGTGGGAATTTGAATAAAGTTTACGCCGCGCTGATAGGTGGCAGCCGCAAACCCGGTCATATCACCGATAACACCGCCACCAAGCGCTATCAATGTGGCTTTACGACCAAAACGAGCCTGTAGCAAGGCATCAAAAATAAGCTGTAAATGCTGCCAATCTTTGTACTGCTCGCCATCGGGCAAAATCACTTCGGCCACGGTTAAGCCAGCCTTCAGCAGAACCTCACGCACGGGTGCCAGATACAGCGGAGCGACCGTGGTGTTGCTGACCAACATGACTTGGCGACCGACAATATGCGGCAAGAGTAAATCGGCTTGGGCAAATACCTGCTCATCGATATGAATGGGGTAACTGCGTTGACCTAAGGCCACGGTTAACACGGGCATGGGTTCTCGACCTGACTAAAGCAAGGGCTTAGCGTAAGCCCAAAACTTGTAAAATATGAAATGCGACATCGCGCGCGCTGCTGCGCTCGGTGGGCATAATGTAGTGTGCGACCTCTCGATACAAAGGGTCACGCTCAATAAGCAAGGCGGTGAGTTTAGCGCGTGGGTCTGGCGTTTGCAGCAATGGCCGATTTTGGTCGCGAGCCGTGCGCTCAAGCTGGCGATCTACTGGCGTTTCCAGGTAAATAACCGTGCCACGAGCATGTAGGGCCGCACGATTTTCAGCGCGCATGACAGCACCGCCACCAGTCGCCAATACGATATTTTGTCGTTGAGTTAACGCCTCAATGACCATGGCTTCCCGCTGCCGAAATCCTGTTTCACCCTCAATATCAAAGATCCACGGGATATTTGCACCAGTACGCGCCTCGATTTCATGATCCGAATCGACAAAATCCCAGCGCAAAAGCTCAGCTATCTGACGACCGATAGTGGTTTTACCCGCGCCCATCGGTCCGACTAGAAAAATATTCTTCACCCTCGCCTGGTGCATCGTGTGTTCCCGTTTCTTCCGTTGGATAAACAGCGTCGCTTATCAGCTTAGGGGTGACAAAAATAAACAGCTCTTGCTCATCTTGGCGCATGGTGTCGCGTCTAAACAAGGCACCAAACAAGGGTATTTTGCCCAAAAAAGGCACTGCACTGGTAGCTTTTACTGCTTGCTGGCGAAAGATACCGCCAAGCACTAGGGTCTGACCATCCCGTAATCGCACTTGTGTCTCTAAGCGATTGGTATCAATAGCACGTGAACCATTGGGCTGCAGCTCGCCTGGGCTGTCGTGACTGAGCTTCAATGACAACTGAATATCACCACCCGGCGAAATCGCCGGCACGATATCTAAGCTCAATTCGGCATTGATAAATCGTGTGGTACTAGCGCCGCTTTGCGTGGTTTCTTGATAGGGGATTTGCTGCCCCGAGGCAATGCGTGCGGGCTGCTGTTCAGCAGTCATCACACTGGGTCTGGCCAGAATTTTGCCATCACCTTCGCTGACGAGCGCCGATAGCGTTAGATCTAGCGTTGGCCCATCGATACCCAATAAGCCATAGCGAATGGCTGAAGCATCAATGCCTGTTGCGGATAATGGGATCAAGCCACTGCCATTAGTACGCTTGAATGACCATTGCGCGCCGTAAGCACTGGACTTATTACGCGACACAGCAACTAGCTTCGACTCGATCAACACTTGCCGACTGACACGATCAAGCGTTAACAGCCATTGCTTCAGCTGTGCTAAGCGCGCGGCATGATCGGTCACCAAAAGTGTGTTAGTTCGGCTATCGGCATCGACACGGCCACGCGGGCCAAGTAGGCGCTCACCAGCACTTGTGCTCGACAGCAGCTTAACCAGCTCTGATGACTTCGCATGATGCAAGGCAATTAGCTCTGTCATTAGAGGCTCTCTAGACTCTTGCGCTAGAGCCTTGGCACGCGCCTGCGTATCACGCTGCGTAATTTCATCCAGCGGGGCCACCCAAAAAATATCGCCAACTTTTTCACGAGCCAAGCCGCGCGCATGCAAAACAGCATCGAGTAGACCGACACGGTCTTGAGCCTTGGCTTCGATGGTCACCTTGCCTTGCACACGATCACTGAGCAACACGTTAATTTTTGCTGAGCGCGCCATATCAACAATAACGGCGCGGGCTTCGGCGTCATTGAGGCTGATCTTTAAACTAGCGGCATGTGCAGCCGGCCAAGCCAATAAATAGCATAGCCACAACGCCCAACTAAGCACCTTAAACATTCAGCCCTCCTTGGCAGCCCAACGTCAGCATCACACACTAGGTGTAGCAACGCTGGCAACGAAATGCCAACCGCTCCCCCGTGTTAGTCGTCGCTAAGCAGGCGTATACTTCGCGCTCTTGCGAGCACTAGCTCGATGTACGCACAAGGTGAGTTATGAGCGAACAGGCCGTGTCATTTCGTTGGTTGCGCTGGATGGGCTTAGGCCTAGCAGGCATTACGCTGAGCGCTAGCGGCTCTTGGCTAACGCTAACCCCAGAACTACCCGACATTTCCATATTGAAGGAAGTGCGTTACGAAACGCCGCTGCAAGTGCTTACCCGAGATGGCAAAGTCATTAGCGAATTTGGTGTAAAGCACACGGTGCCATTGACCTATGCGCAAATCCCCAAGACCTTGGTTAATGCGTTTTTAGCAGCCGAAGATGACCAATTTTTCAAGCATGACGGCATTGATTACTCTAGCCTAGGTCGCGCCTTTGGTGAGCTCGTCACCAGCGGCAGCATTCGCTCTGGCGGCTCGACGATTACCATGCAGCTGGCGAAAAACTACTTCCTCACCAATGCCCGCACATTCAATCGCAAATTCACCGAAATTTTGCTTGCCAAACGCATAGAAGACTCGCTCACCAAGCAAGAAATTCTTGAGCTCTACCTCAACAAAATCTACTTAGGTCAGCGCGCCTATGGCATTGGTGCTGCAGCAAAAATTTATTATGGCAAGCCTGTCGCGCAGCTCACCACTGCCGAAATGGCGATGATTGCCGGCCTCCCCAAAGCACCATCGCGCTATAACCCCGTGGCCAATCCTGAGCGCGCAATGATTCGCCGTAACTGGATCATTGGCCGCATGTTCAAGCTCGGCTTCATCAATAAAGCAGATCACGACAAAGCGCTGAAAGCACCTGTCGGCTTGAACTACAAAAGCAGTCTGCAGGATGTCTCTGCACCGTATTTGGCCGAAATGGTGCGCGAAGCACTACTCGAGCGTTTCGGCGAAAAAGTCTATGACTCTGGCTACAAGGTTTACACCACTGTGGGGGCAAGCAACCAAGACGCGGCCAATAACGCGGTAATCGATGGTCTCCTAGCCTATGACCGCCGCCACGGCTGGCGCGGCGCCGAGGCACGCGTTGACACCACGCCACTCAATACGCTCTCACGCGTTGGCACACTTGAACCTGCTGTAGTTTCAGCAGTAGCTAAACAGTCCGCAACCGTCGAGCTGCGCTCAGGCGAACGCGTGGTATTGAATTGGGATGCGATGCGCTGGGCGCGCCGCTATATCGACACAGACCGCTATAGCAACCTACCCACGACCGCCAGTCAAATTCTGAAAGTTGGCGACATTATTCGTCTTCAGCCCAATGGCAAAAGCTGGAATTTGGCGCAAATTCCACAAGTGCAAGGCCAACTGATTGCTCTCAACCCTGAGACTGGCGCGATCGAAGCGCTGGTTGGCGGCTTTGACTATTCGCGCAGTAAATTTAACCGCTCAGTACAAGGCTGGCGTCAGTCTGGCTCCATCATCAAGCCATTTATATATGCGAAAGCACTAGAGCGCGGTTATACGCCAGCAAGCTTGATTGACGATGCCCCACTCGATTTTGACGGCTGGCAACCAAGTAACTCTGATAGCAAATTTATGGGCCCGATCACACTGCGGCGCGCCCTCTATTTGTCGCGCAACTTGGTCTCGATTCGACTACTGCAAGCCGTTGGCGTGTCGTCGGCGCGCAACTACATCAGCCGCTTCGGTATCGATCCAAAACACATGCCAAACAACCTAACGCTAGCGCTGGGCACAGGCGAAGTATTGCCAATACAAATGGCCACAGCCTTTGCCGCCATCGCCAATGGTGGTTTACGCATCAACCCTTATTTCATCGAAAAAATGGTCGATCGCTCTGGCAAGATTATTTTCGAAGCCAACCCTCGCCGGGTTTGCCGCGAATGCGAAATGCCAACGGCCATCACTGCCAGCGCACCTGAAGCCAGTGTGGCTACTGAAAACGAAGACGACAGCACGGTAATTCCAGCTGAAGTCGATGACAGCAGTGAAGCGCCGACCAATAGCGAACTGCAAATCGGTGGCCTCAGCACAACGCCTGCCGCAGACAAAAACCCAGCTCTACGCATCATTCGTCCGCGCGCAGCATGGCAGATGTACAACATCATGCAGGACGTAATTGTGCGCGGCACCGGGCGTGCAGCACTCAGCCTTGGTCGTAGCGACCTTGCTGGCAAAACCGGCACCACCGATGAGGCCAAAGACGCATGGTTTGCTGGCTTTAACGGCAAGATGGTCGCGGTGAGCTGGGTCGGCTTCGACAAGCCTGCAAGCTTAGGTCGCAGTGAATACGGCGGTGTTGCCGCACTGCCAATCTGGCGTGAATATATGGCAACAGCTTTACGCGGCATGCCCATGAGCCTGCCGCCGGCACCGCCAGGTTTAACGGCCATTTCCATCGATCGCACGACGGGTCAGCGCACCGTAGACGACGACCCCAATGCGGTTAAAGAATGGTTCACCGATGAGCGTGTGCCGGCGATTCCCGAGCCAATACCTGAGCCGGTCGATCCGGCATCGGCAGAAGGAGCAACAGAGGGCGGCATTAGCGGCGCTATCAAGCGCTTACTCAATAGCGTGCCCTAAAGCCTAGCTCAGCTCCTGCGGGTCGATGTCGATAGACCATCGTACCCGCCGCGCTTCGGGCGAGGCCTCGAGCCAAGCCACCACGCGCGCCAAGGCCAAATGCAGCGGCTTGCGCTCAGTCGCTTTCAGCAATAAATGCCAGCGATGCATGCCAGCTTTGCGCGCCATTGGTGCAGGCATTGGCCCCCATGCTTGCACCAATGGCTCATCTTCGCACAGCCAATGCGCGACATCATTCAGCAGCTCTTGCGGCGCGCCGTCCTGCGGCGCTTCAGCGCGCAGCAGCGCCATACTCGCGGCTGGCGGTAAGCCCATAAGCTGGCGCTCATTAAGCAAGGTTTGTGCACAAGCGTCATAGCCTTGGCTAAATAATTGCTGCAATAGAGGATGCTCGGGCTGATGCGTTTGTATCAACACACGCCCAGGCTTTTCCGCACGCCCTGCTCTCCCTGAGACCTGTATCAGCTGCTGTGCCAAGCGCTCGGGGCCACGAAAATCAGCGCTAAATAAGCCACCATCACAGTTGGGAATCACCACTAACGTGACATTGGGGAAATGATGGCCTTTCGCCAACATTTGAGTGCCTACCAAAACCGCTGCCTCTGGCTTAGCGATGGCATTCATCAAGACATCGAAGCTGCCTTTACGGCGAGTGCTATCACGATCGACGCGATACACCGGCGTGTTAGCGAAGTGCTGGCCGAGGGCATCAGCCAAGCGCTCGGTGCCGACCCCCGCTGGGCGTAAATCACTGCTGCCACAGTCGGGGCAATGCATGGGTGGCGGTCTCTCGCTGCCGCAATGATGGCATTGCAGACGCATCGGCGCGCGATGCAACGTTGGCTTGGCATCGCAGCGATCACAGCCTGCCTGCCAGCCACAGGCGTGACAAAGCATGACGGGAGCAAAGCCACGGCGATTGAGAAATACTAAAACCTGTTCGCCGCGGGCCAGCGTTTCGGTCATGGCCTCGCGCGCCGCCGTGCATAAGCCATCAGTCAAAATTTGACCGCGTAAATCGACACAACGCACCAAAGGCGCTTTCGCTTCGCCAGCTCGCAGTTTTAGCTCTAGCCGCTGATAACGCCCCGCATGAACATTAGCTAGCGTCTCTAATGATGGCGTTGCTGAGCCCAAAACAATGGGAATGTTTTCGAGCTGCGCACGGCGTATCGCTACATCGCGACCATGATAGCGAAAACCTTCCTGCTGCTTAAACGACAGGTCATGCTCTTCATCGATGACGATCAAGCCCGGGCGCGCCAACGGAGTAAACACCGCCGAGCGCGTGCCAATTACTATGCCTGCCAAGCCTTCGCGCGCTTGTCGCCAGACTTGCAAGCGTTCGCGATCACTTAAGCCGGAGTGCAGCGCCAACACCGGGCAGCGAAAACGTGCCTGAAATCGCGCCACTGTTTGCGGCGTTAAACCAATTTCAGGCACTAGCACTAAAACCTGGCGACCCCTGCGCAGTACTTGAGCAATATGCTGCAAATACACTTCAGTTTTACCGCTGCCAGTAACGCCCTGCAAAAGCCAAACTCGAAAGCCATCCTCAGCTTTCCGCAGTGCATCGAAAGCCACAGCTTGCTCAGCATTAAGGCTGAGCTCAGGCTGCGCCAAGCCCAATGCCGGCCAAGCTGGTGCTGGAGCTTTTGCTGCATGTTCGGGCTGAAAACATTCGGCCAAGCCTTTTTCATTCAGGGCTTTCAATGCTTCTCGCGCAATCTGCAGCGCTCGACAGGTAGTTTCAGATAAACCTTGTGGATGCGCCTTTAATAGCTGCCATGCCGCCAGTTGCTTCGGCGCACGATTCAGGCCATCTTCGCTTAATGCTAGGCCGCGCGCGGTCAGCTGCCAGCACAACTCAGGCACGGCGCGCAATGGCTCACCTTGGCGAATCAAAGCCGGCACCATCTGCGTAATCGCATCACCAATGGGGTGCTGATAATAGCGTGCTGCCCATAGCGCCAACTGCCAAAGCTCCGGATTCAGAGCGGGCTCGCCATCAATGATCTCAAGCACAGCACGCATTTTTGCTGCCGGCACATCGCTCTCCGCAGCCTCATGCAGCAGCCAGCCAATAACCTCGCGGCGGCCAAATGGCGCTCGCACGCGCACACCTAGCGGCAGCTCGTGCACACCAGCAGGCAGGCGATAATCGAAGCCATGGCGCAGGGGCGATGGCAGGGCAAGATGAGCGATAGGCATGGCACGCAGACTAGCACTCTGGCCAAGCTTGCAGCTAGCGCCTCTTCCTAGTACTTGCATGCAGCGCTTGGCTAAACATCGATCATCGCCTAGAATGCGCGTCCTTGTTGAGCTTGGCCGCAACGAAGCGATGTTTGCGGTGAGCCAAGAGAATGGCCTGTTGTCGTACCTGTGCGTTTGCTTCAACTGCCTGTAAAGGCAGATAAAAGCCCGTCAGGAGCGCGACACACCCTTAACCCGTTCCTTGATTTAGGTAAACATTATGCGTGCTGATATCCATCCAAAATACGAAGCCGTCAAAGCCACTTGCTCATGCGGCAATGTCTTTGAAACCCGTTCAACTACGTGCAAAGACTTTCTGATCGACGTCTGCTCAGCTTGCCACCCGTTCTACACTGGCAAACAGAAAAACGTCGAAACTGGTGGTCGTATCGACAAGTTCAAACAACGCTTTGGCGGCGCCCGCAGCTTGAAGAAGTAATCTGCGGCTGCCACGCCCCGCGTGGATCAGAAAAAGGCGGGCACCTTCCAAGGGCTCGCCTTTTTTATTGCTACAATCGCCACGATTTTTAAGACTCGGATGCCTCAATGAAGCACGCGCTCGAAACGCTACTAGCAGCTGCCCTCGACACACTTCGTCAAGACGGCCTATTGCCGGCCGATTTTCAGCCCACTTTGCAGTTTGAACGCACCCGCGATCCTGCACATGGCGACTGGGCTAGCAATATCGCGCTGATGTCAGCGAAAGCCGCAGGCAAGCCGCCGCGCGTTATTGCTCAAGCCATCATTGATGCCTTACCCGCCAACGACGCCATAAGTCGCGTCGAGCTGGCAGGCCCTGGCTTCATCAACTTCTTCTTAAATGCCGGCAGCCGCTTTGCCGCCATCGAACACATTTTGAAAGATGCGCAGGCGTATGGCTCGCCCAATATCGGCAATGGCCAACGCGTGCTACTCGAATACGTCTCGGCCAATCCCACCGGCCCCATGCATGTCGGCCACGGTCGCGGCGCCGCCTATGGCTCGGCATTAGCTAGTTTGCTGCGTGCCACTGGCTATGTCGTCGATACCGAGTACTACGTGAATGACGCCGGCCGCCAAACCGATGTGCTCGCAATATCGGTGTATTTGCGCTACCTCGAGGCTTTGGGCGAAACCGTCGCCATTCCTACGCGCGCTTACCCAGCCGAGTACATTATCGAGTGCGCTACCGCCTTAGTTGCCCGCGATGGCCGTGCTTACTTCCTGCCTTATGCCGAGCTAATGAAAGATGTGTTGCCCGACAGCGCTGATGATGGCGATGCAGCGAAAGCCATCAAAGAGGCACATATCGACTCATTAATTGCACGCGTGCAGGACGTATTGGGCGCGGGCTATCGCACGCTGCAAGACTTCGCACTCAACACGCAGCTTGCTGCCATCAAAACCACGTTGGCGGCGTTTAATGTTTCTTTCGATGCGTGGTTCTCTGAGCGCAGCTTGGCCGAGAGTGGCGCTATTGATCTGGCTATTTCGCGCCTGCGTGAGCGCGGCCATGTCTATGATAAAAATGGCGCACTGTGGCTGCGCACCAGCGCCTTGGGCGACGAAAAAGATCGTTGCATGGTCCGTGACAACGGCGTGCACACTTACTTCGCCGCCGATGTCGCCTACCACTTAAATAAACTCGATCGTGGCTATGACCTACTCATTGATGTCTGGGGCGCCGATCACCACGGCTATATCGCACGCGTACGTGCGGCCATCGAAGCACTGACCGGTGAGGGCGATAAATTCGTCGTCGCGCTGATTCAGTTCGTCACTTTGTCATCGGGCCGAATGGGCAAGCGCTCGGGCAATTTTGTCACGTTATCGCAGCTGATTGAGGAGGCCGGCAATGACGCCACGCGCTTCTTCTATCTATCGCGCGCACCCGAGCAACACCTCGAATTCGATATCGATTTAGCGCGCTCACAGTCGGCTGAAAACCCAGTGTATTACTTGCAATACGCGCACGCTCGTATCGCCAGTATTTTCCGCGAATGCGTTACTCGCGACTTGAGTTTCGACGCCGCTGCTGGCCTCGCCGCATTGCCATCGCTAACAGATGCAGGCCTCACCGAACTGGTGAAACGCCTCGACGCTTGGCCCGACGCAGTCGCCAATGCCGCACGCCAGCAAGCGCCGCATCAGCTCGCCTTTGCCTTGCGTGAACTCGCGCAAGAATTCCATGGCTATTACAACACCAACAAAATGTTGGTCGATGACAGCTCGCTGCGTCACGCTCGCCTCACGGTGAGCCTAGCGGTGCAAAAGGTCTTAGCCCACGGCCTAGGCTTGCTTGGCGTAGCCGCACCGGAGCGGATGTAAACCTGTGGCCACCAACTCACGCCGACCAGCTTCTGGCGCCACTCGCAATGGCGCTAGCAAAAGTAAATCGCCTGCCTCTAAGCGCCCGCAAGGTGCTGCGCGCAGAACAAAGCATGCGCCACCTCGCCGCCGCATGCCGCCTGGCCGTCTTATCCTGTTTGTTCTACTAGCAGGTCTACTTGGCTATGGCATTTGGACGCTACAACATCGCCCCAATGAGGAAGTAGAAGGTGTGCCAGCGGCGCTAAGTAGCCTAGATGAAGCGCCGCAACATACACCAGCAGCCAAAGCACCCGCGAAAAAACCGGCTGAGCGTTTTGAGTTTTACGATATTTTGCCAAATCAGCGCGTGCTGCCATCACGCACGCCGGATGCTCACAGAGCGCCACGACCACAGGCGAAGACCACGCCGACTGACGCTGAACCTTCAACGCGATGGCTACAAGTCGGCGCATTCCGCAACAGCACACAGGCCAATGAGCGCTTAGCTGAACTCAAGTCTTTAAATATTCCCGCGCAACGCCAAAGCGGCTTCGATGCGCAAGGCAAACCGCTAGAGCGTATTGTTGCCGGCCCATTTGATAGCGCAAGTCATCTAGCTGATGCACGCGCACGTTTGGCTAACGAAGGCCTCGACGCCATCCCCTTAAGCAGTCTGGGAGACAGCCAATGACAACCATTTTATGTGTACGCCGTGGCAATACCGTAGTGCTCGGTGGCGATGGCCAAGTGTCGCTTGGCAATACCGTGATGAAAGGTAATGCGCGCAAAGTTCGCCGCTTGTACAAAGACCAAGTGCTCGCTGGCTTTGCCGGAGGCACCGCCGATGCCTTCACCTTATTTGAATACTTCGAGGCCAAGCTAGAAAAACATAGCGGGCATCTCGTGCGTGCTGCTGTAGAAATGGCCAAGGACTGGCGCACTGATCGCACCTTGCGCCGCCTTGAAGCCCTGCTTGCGGTGGCCGATCATTCGGCTTCACTCATCATCACCGGCAATGGCGATGTGCTAGAGCCAGAGCACGGCATCATCAGCATTGGTTCCGGCGGCAACTTCGCTCTCGCCGCCGCTCGCGCCCTGATGGATCACAGCGAGCTCGACGCCGAAGCCATTGTGCGCTACGGCCTGCAAACGGCTGGTGATATCTGTGTCTTCACCAATCATTCGCACACGCTAGAACGCTTGGATTATTAATCATGACTGCGATGACTCCGCGTGAAATTGTTCACGAATTAGACCTACACATTGTTGGTCAGCAAGCCGCTAAACGCGCTGTCGCCTTAGCGCTGCGTAACCGCTGGCGACGTCTGCAACTGCCAGAGGCCATGCGTGCCGAAGTAACACCAAAAAACATCTTGATGATAGGCCCAACTGGCGTTGGCAAAACCGAGATTGCGCGACGTTTAGCGCGCTTGGCAAACGCACCATTCATTAAAGTCGAAGCGACGAAGTTCACCGAAGTTGGCTATGTTGGCCGTGATGTCGAAACCATTATTCGTGACCTTGCTGACATGGCGTTGAAGCTGCAGCGCGAGATTGCTGTCGCCGGTGTTGGTCAACGCGCCGATGAAGCCGCTGAAGAACGCATCCTCGATGCCCTACTCCCTGGCCCAAGCGGCAGCGAATGGCAGAAAGATGCCGCACCACCACCCGATAGCGCCACCCGCCAGCTCTTTCGCCGCCGCCTACGCGCTGGCGAGCTCAATGAGCAGACCATTGAAATTGAGCTCAGCCAAGCCGCGCCAAGCGTGGACATGGTGACGCCGCCGGGCATGGAGGACATGGGCAATCAATTGCAGAAAATGTTTTCTGGCCTCACCGGTGGTAAGAAAAAAACCCAACGCCTAAGCATCGCCGAAGCCTATAAGCGCGTGCGTGAAGAAGAGGCTGGCAAACTCGTTAATGAAGACGATTTGAAAGCCAAAGCCTTACACTCAGTGGAGCAGCAAGGCATTGTTTTCATTGATGAGATAGACAAGGTGTGCCGCCGTGGTGACAGCCAAGGTGCTGATGTCTCCCGCGACGGAGTGCAACGTGACTTGCTACCACTTATTGAAGGCTGCAGCGTAAATACCAAATATGGCATCGTAAAAACTGACCATATTCTGTTTATCTGCTCAGGCGCTTTTCACCTTGCTAAACCATCAGATTTGATTCCTGAGCTGCAAGGTCGTCTGCCCGTTCGTGTCGAATTAAACGCGCTAACGCCGGCCGACTTCGAGCGCATTTTAACTGAGCCACACTGCTCGCTGACTGAGCAATATGTCGCACTACTAGGCACTGAAGGCCTGAAACTGGAGTTCGCTCGTGAGGCCATTGCTGAGCTGGCAAAAGTGGCTTGGCAGGTGAATGAGCGCACCGAAAATATTGGTGCGCGGCGCTTGCACACCGTGCTAGAGCGTTTACTTGAAGGCATCGCCTTTGATGCAGCGGATCTGGCGCTGAAGCAAGCCGGCGCAACGCTAATCATTAGCGCAGAAGATGTCGCTAAGCATCTCGGCGCCTTGGTTGAAGACGATGACTTAAGCCGGTTCATTTTGTAACACCCGGCTGCTTAACTACAAATAAGAACGATTGCAAAGATCGCAGCCACTGTGCCTCTAGGCGCAAACAGAGAGAGAAACACCATGAACGCTGCCGTAAAACTACCCATGCAAGACTCGCCAGACACGAACACGCGTATTCGTGCCGGCATCAGTCGCTACCGCGCGTGGAGTCGACACAGTAACGCCGCATTGGCAGCTCAGGTAGTCGCCGTACAAGCACTGCAAACTGCACGTTTACGCCGCACACACCATAGCTTATTGGCCGATAAGCGCTTTGCGCCCATCACGGAGTTTTTTCTCAACGACATCTACACCGGTCTTGAGCT
>CAXIBK010000026.1:0-16116 GCA_964022225.1 uncultured Paraperlucidibaca sp. | reverse complement strand
TTTAGGTTGATCTCGTCGTAACCCCAGTCTTCACCCAACTTTGCGCAATGCACGAGATCGTTGATGTCGCTGCCACCAAGCTGGAGCGCGATGGGGTGTTCCAGCGCCTCAAAGCGCAAATGCCGCGGGATATCGCCGTAGACCAGCGCCTGCGTGGTGACCATTTCGGTATAAAGCCGAGCCTGAGGGCTGCACAAGCGCAGGAAATTGCGCGCATGGCGCGTGGTCCAATCCATCATCGGGGCCACAGAAAGAAGTTTGGGCTGTGAAATCATCATGTTTTTTGTGCCTGACCCCCTAAATGCGGGGGCATATAAAAGTTAAAGCTTACTAGACTTTTGTAGTCAATTTAGGCATGGAGATAGGCAAATGTTTAAACTTAAATCCTCAGCGTTAGTGCTGTCGCTCAGTGTAGCGGCGCTATTGTCTGCTTGTGGCGGCGGAGGCGGTGGCGCGGCTCCAAGCTTAAGCGGAGTTGCGGCTGTTGGTGCCCCGATTATTGGTGGTGAAGTGACTGCCAATTGTAGTGATGGTAATCCCTACCTAGCAAATCCTACATCTAGTTCTGGTGCTTGGAGTATTGCCGCTGTCCCTGCTGCTGCATTTCCTTGTGTAGTGCAGGTTAGTAACGGTGTTCCAGAGTCCACTCTAAACAGTTATGCGGCAGGCCCTGGCGTAGTAAACATCACGCCATTTACCGATTTGATTTTGGCTATGGCTGCAAAAGGTAATCCATCAGATTATTTTTCTAATGTGTCTGAAAGTAATAAAGCAGAGTTAACGAGTGAGATAAATGCTGCCATTGCCAAGCTTAAGACGGCGTTGGTCACAGCTGGCTACTTGGCTGCCGGAGACTCATTCGATCCAATTAATGCACGATTTACAGCAGCAAAGGGTGATTTTTACGACGACTTACTAGAGGCCTTTAAGAAAGGGCTTAACAACGATAGTGGCAAAATCTATGATGATATTTTAGCCAACGTTATTGCTAATCCTGATGCTGATCTAGATTTTCCTGATGCACCACCAAAAGAGACGGGTGGGGGCACAACAACGCCGGGTAGCAACACAGTGTCTGCCAATGTTCACAGCAAGCTCGTAGGTACTTATTATCTTAATTTCAAACAAGGTGGCGGAGTAGGCTGTGGCTCAACATGTAATTTTGTAGAAGATCAAGAAGTGACTGTTGTTGTTGGCGCTGATAACAAATTAACTATTGGTAGTCTTACATTAACAAACCCAATTAATAGAGTATATGGTAAAGGTGGGGCGCCGCACTTGCCTGAAATTATTTGGGTGGATGGCGACTTAGATTATGCACTTTCCAATAATCATGACACATCTAGCTCCCCAGCTAAATTTAATGAAATTAATTTAATTAAAAGAGATGGGGTAACTACATCATTTCTTGGGCAGCTGAGGGCTACAGAAGTAGCTGAAGATCCTGCAGCTAAGTTAAGTATCTTTGAGGGTGAGTATGCACCTAAGTATGTGTACAAAAACTCAAATTTCACACTGCCAAATCAGAAAGGCACTAAGCCGGCTCTCAACACGAATATAAACGTCTCAATTTCAGATAAGGGCGTTATTTCTGTTGGTATAGGGAGTGGAAGTGAAGATGATGATGAGCCATTAGTTTTTGACCCAAGTGATGAGAGTTATACCTTCTTAGATAACACAGAGTCCTCAGGGTCTATGTTACCCAACTACGTTGTCACTTATGCTGTAGATGATAAGACTATTATGTCTTTAACCATGAGTATTTCTGATGGCACGATTGTGGCTTGGAAGCCTGAGCGACTAACTAATAACGGTGGTGGTGTTTATTCATCTGCCTATGTTCTACTTGATGAAGATTTATTAAGTGGGCAAGACGATTTTATTAAAGAATTTAGTCCTGATAAAAATATTGTATTGACTGCTATAACTGATGACAGTACTGTGAATAAGTACTTTAAAAAATGCGATAAACTTTCTTTAGAGATTTCTATCCCTTCTGGGCAGGCTCAGTATCGGCTTGGTTTGCGTGGATATAATGAAGCAACAAGTGGTTATACAAGTAATTTATATGTAAGAATTTTAGATAGAGATTCACTGAAGTTTTCTAGCTTCGAGTATCCTGACACTTTAACTATTAAAGATGTACGTCTTGGAAAGCGTGTAGGAACAGGCTTTATTGATGTTGATATTTTAGATGTTACGGATCTTTCTAAGGTGGTTGGTAAAGTTACAAATGATCCTTCTGCCATAGATTCAGCATGTCCAAAGTAGCTTAGAGAGTCGTCAATTGGCGGTGATAGTTTGCAGCGGGGGCTTAGGTTTAACTTAAGCCCCCGCTGCGCTTTGGCACTCACCCATGATAGAGTTCGTCCCACTTCGCAGATAAAAATTATAAGGGTGCGACTATGTGGCGACTGCTTCGTTGGGCTATTTTATTACTACTGGTGTTTCTCATTGCCAGCTTCTTACCGTGGTCGCTATCACCACAAACAGTCGCCTTGTCAGATAAACTACCCTCAGCTTCGCCACCTGAGTCTATGCGTGTCAGTGCATTACCTACAGGCACTATGCACTCATCAGCCATGCTTGCCTTTCGTGGCGGCAATCCATTAGAAAGTCGTGATTTCAGCATGACTGCTGTGCTAGTTCAGCATCCGCGCGGAGACTTGCTTATCGACACCGGTTTTGGCCGCGAGGTGGATGATCAAGTGAAGTTACTGCCGCTATTGATGCAGCTCACCATTGATTACGACAAATCCACTCCTGCAGCAGAGCAACTTATAACGCAAGGCTATGACCTGAAATCACTGGCCGGTGTGGTACTCACGCATGCGCATTGGGATCATGTTAGTGGCCTAGATAGCCTGCGCAAAACGCCCATCTTTGTGCCGATGCGTGAGCAAACGTTTATTGAGGAAGGTGGCGAAAACTCGGCACTTGCTAAGCAGCTTGCTACAGATCAGCTGAAAAGTTATGCCTTTGTGAACAAACCCTACCTAGGCTTTGCTCAGCAGTTCGATGTTTGGGGCGATGGCAGTGTGGTTTTGGTGCCAGCGCCAGGGCATACGCCGGGCTCCGTTTTAGTGTTCTTGACGCTGCCATCGGGCCAACGCTTAGCGCTACTGGGTGATTTAGTTTGGCAGCTCGATGGCATTACTCAGCTCGCTGAGAAGCCATGGATTGCGCGACAACTGATTGGTGAGGATAAAGACGCCGTGCGTGATGTAATTTCACACGTTGCAGCGATTGCGAAAAAGTTCCCGCAAGTTAAGTTATTGCCTGCGCATGATGCGAAAGCGATGGGGTCGCTGCCAGTTTATCCCGCCACATTACGATAATTAGGGCAGCGCTTAAGTCACGTCGGCTACGTTTCGGAAAATGACCCATGTGCTAATTGTAGACAAAAGTCTTTTGTACTCTGTGTTTTCACACGCTATTTGGTCTTTGATTGGCTTGACCAGTAAGTTTCGTCGCGATATTGTCGGTGCTTCGCAAGGATTGTAGACAATTTCACTTATGGCAACGAAGCTCACTCCCACCGTTGTAGGTGTCGCTGATACTTCAGCTGCTCGCACGACGCTGGCCGATAGAGTTTTTGCCCTAATGCAAGAAGCCATTGTTCGTGGCGACCTTGAGGCCGGTTCGCGTATCTCTGAAGCTGAATTGGCCGCTCGCTATGGCGTTTCGCGCGGGCCCTTGCGCGAGGCATTACGTCGCCTTGAGGGTCGACAGCTTATTACCCGCATCCCGCATGTGGGCGTGCGCATCATGGCGCTGTCATTAGAAGAGTTGCTGCAGATTTATGAAGTGCGCGAAACCCTCGAGGGATTGGCGTGTCGTTTGGCGGCTAAGCATATGCCGGCGAGTGAAATTGCCGAGCTCAAGCAGCTACTAGCCAAGCATGCTGAACAAATCGAAGAACAAGAAGGTCGTGCCTATATTCAAGAAGAAGGCAACGTCGACTTTCATTATCGTGTGATTCAAGGCAGCCATAATGCCGTGCTCATTCACATGCTCTGCGGCGAGCTCTATCACCGTGTGCGTATTTATCGTGGTCAATTTTCGATTACTGAAGGCCGGCCTCAGCAGGCGTTGGCTGAGCATCAGCGCATTCTCGATGCTATTGAAGCGCGTGATGGCGAACTCGCCGAATTTTTGATGCGCCGTCACATTGCCACAGCACGCGCCAATATTGCCGCGCGTGTTGACCCTGCTCATGGCGATATCGTGACTAAACCACTAGATCATTCCGCTACTAATCACACCACTGAACTCACAACAGACACGCCGGATGCCCCGGCTAGGAGAGCCTAATGGCAATTAACTCAAGCACGCTTAGCGCAGGTCGTCGATTCCGCGACGCCATTGCCAGCGAAAAACCATTGCAGGTGATGGGCACGGTCAATGCCTATGCCGCAATGATGGCCACACAAGTTGGCTATAAGGCGATTTACTTGTCTGGTGCCGGCGTTGCCAACTACTCCTATGGCTTGCCCGATTTAGGCCTGACCTCATTGGAAGATGTACTGATCGACGCGCGCCGTATTACTAGCGTTACTGACACGCCACTGTTAGTAGACATCGACACAGGTTGGGGCGGCGCATTCAATATTTCGCGCACCGTGACCGAGATGATCCGTGCTGGCGTGGCTGCCGTGCACATTGAAGATCAAGTTGCGCAAAAGCGTTGCGGTCATCGCCCCAATAAAGAAATCGTGCCGATTGGCGAGATGGTCGATCGCGTGAAAGCGGCGGTGGATGCTAAAACCGACAGCGAGTTTGTCGTGATGGCACGCACCGACTCGCTGCAAAAAGAAGGCTTGAATGGCGTGATCGATCGCATCAGCGCCTATGTTGAAGCCGGTGCCGATGCCATTTTTGCTGAAGCCATGACGGACATCACCATGTATCGCCAAGTCTGCGATGCGGTGAATGTGCCGGTGCTGGCCAACATCACCGAGTTTGGTGACACGCCGTACTACACCACGCAAGAGCTAGGCGAGCAGGGCATCAGTATGGTGCTTTACCCCCTGTCCGGCACGCGCGCAATGCAAAAAGCGGCATTGGCCGTGTATGAGGCCGTGCGTAAAGAAGGCACGCAGGTCAATGTGCTCGACCTCATGCAAAAGCGTAAAGAGCTTTATGAATTCCTCAACTATCACAGCTACGAAGACAAAATCGATCAGCTGTTTTCACAAAATCAATAAGCATTAGGAGACTGACCATGACTGAAGTTAAAAGCACGCTACCCAAACCGAAGAAATCCGTCGCCTTGTCGGGCACAGCCGCTGGCAATACCGCGCTCTGCACTCTTGGCCGCACTGGCAACGATCTGGCCTATCGTGGCTATGACATCCTAGATTTAGCGACCACCAGTGAGTTCGAGGAAATTGCTCACTTATTGGTGCATGGCAAACTGCCAAACGCCGCGGAGTTGGCCGGCTATAAAGCAAAACTGAAAGCCTTGCGTGGCTTGCCGGCCGCAGTGAAGGTGGCACTTGAGCAGCTGCCACCATCGGCTCACCCCATGGACGTGATGCGCACGGGCGTATCCGTGTTGGGTTGCGTGAAGCCGGAGAAAGATGATCACAACCATCCAGGTGCTCGCGATATTGCTGACAAACTGATGGCCTCATTGGGCTCGATGCTGTTGTATTGGTACCACTTTGCTTACAACGGCAATTGCATCGATGTGGAAACTGATGACGACTCTATTGGCGGCCACTTTCTGCATTTGCTACATGGTGAAAAGCCGCGTGATAGCTGGGTTCGTGCCATGCACACCTCGCTCATCCTGTACGCTGAGCATGAGTTCAACGCCTCGACGTTCACCTCGCGTGTGGTCGCCGGTACGGGCTCAGATATGTTCTCGGCCATTTGCGGTGGTATCGGCGCGTTGCGCGGACCTAAGCATGGTGGCGCCAATGAAGTCGCGTTTGAAATCCAAAAGCGCTATGACAATCCAGATGAAGCTGAAGCAGATATTCGCGCTCGGGTTGAGCGCAAAGAAGTGGTGATTGGCTTTGGTCATCCGGTCTATTCCGTGTCTGAGCCACCCAACAAAGTCATTAAGCAAGTGGCGAACGAGACCTCTGAAGAGCAGTCGAACATGAAAATGTACGATATCGCTGAGCGTTTAGAGTCGACGATGTGGGATGCGAAAAAGATGTTCCCCAACCTAGATTGGTTCTCTGCAGTGAGCTATCACATGATGGGCATCCCCACCGATATGTTCACGCCACTGTTTGTGATTGCACGTACTAGCGGCTGGTCAGCTCACGTTATTGAGCAGCGCATCGACGGCAAAATCATTCGCCCAAGCGCCAACTACACAGGCCCAGAAGATCAGAAATTCGTGCCGATCAAAAATCGCAAATAAGCCTTTTTTGACTCACTAGTTGACGCCAACCCTGCCTTCGCAAGAAGGCGGGGCATTTTACAAAGAGAACTCTTATGAATAATGAATTTCGTAAACCCTTAGCCGGCACTTCGCTGGAGTATTTCGATGCGCGCGCCGCCGTTAATGCCATCAAGCCAAATGCCTGGGATGGCCTGCCATACACCGCGCGCATACATGCGGAAAACATCGTGCGTAAGGCCGACCCAGCCATCATCACGGACTGCTTGGTGCAGCTGATTGAGCGCCGTCGTGACCGCGATTTTCCGTGGTTCCCCGCGCGCGTGGTCTGCCATGACATTTTGGGTCAAACCGCTTTGGTGGATTTGGCAGGCTTGCGAGATGCCATTGCTGATCAAGGTGGCGATCCAGCGAAAGTGAATCCCGTTGTGCCGGTACAGTTGATTGTTGACCATTCACTGGCGGTGGAGTGCGGTGGCTTTGACCCCGATGCTTTCCAGAAAAATCGTGATATTGAAGAGCGCCGCAACGAAGACCGTTTTCACTTTATTAATTGGACCAAAACGGCCTTTGATAATATTGACGTCATTCCAGCCGGCAACGGCATCATGCACCAAATCAATTTGGAAAAAATGTCGCCTGTGGTGCATAGCCAAGATGGCGTGGCATTTCCAGACACTTGTGTAGGCACCGACTCGCATACCCCGCACGTGGATGCACTGGGCGTGATCGCCGTTGGCGTGGGCGGTCTTGAGGCTGAAAACGTGATGCTTGGTCGTCCATCGATGATGCGTGTACCAGAAATGGTCGGTGTTGAGTTGACGGGTAAGCGTCAGCCGGGCATTACCGCGACCGATATCGTATTGGCATTGACGGAGTTTTTGCGTCAGCAAAAAGTGGTCGGCGGTTATTTAGAATTCTACGGTGAAGGGGTTCCGGGCCTGACCATTGGCGATCGCGCGACCATCTCCAATATGGCGCCAGAATATGGCGCGACGGCTGCCTTATTCTCTATCGATGAGCAAACGTTGATTTACTTGCGTTTGACGGGTCGTACCGATGAGCAAGTGGCTTTGGTCGAAACCTATGCCAAGCAAACGGGGTTATGGTCAGACAGCCTAATCAACGCGGAGTATGAACGCGTATTGACCTTCGATTTATCCAGTGTTGTGCGCAATATGGCCGGCCCATCGAATCCGCATAAGCGTCTGCCGGTGTCGGCTCTAGCTGAGCGCGGTATCGCAGTCGATTTAGACAAAGCGCAAGCGCAAGAGGCCGATGGCCAAATGCCCGATGGTGCTGTGATCATTGCGGCCATTACTAGCTGCACCAACACCTCGAACCCACGCAACGTCATCGCAGCCGGCTTGATTGCGCGTAATGCCCGCAAGCTCGGCCTCACGCGTAAGCCATGGGTGAAATCGTCGCTGGCGCCGGGTTCGAAAGTGGTCGAGCTGTATCTGAAAGATGCCGACTTGCTTGATGATCTCGAAGCATTAGGCTTCGGCATTGTGGCCTTTGCGTGCACGACCTGTAATGGCATGTCCGGCGCGCTCGATCCGAAAATTCAGCAAGAAATCATCGATCGTGATCTCTACGCTACCGCCGTACTGTCGGGTAACCGCAACTTTGACGGCCGCATCCATCCTTATGCTAAGCAAGCATTCTTGGCCTCACCCCCATTGGTCGTTGCTTACGCGATTGCGGGTACTGTGCGCTTTGACATCGAAAAAGATGTGCTTGGGGTGGTCGATGGCAAAGAAATTCGTTTGCATGACATTTGGCCATCCGATGAAGAGATCGATGCCATTGTCGCGAAGTCGGTGAAACCATCGCAGTTCAACGAAATCTACATCCCGATGTTTGAGAAAAAAGACAGCGAGCGCGCAAAATCACCGCTTTACGACTGGCGCGAAATGAGCACCTACATTCGCCGCCCACCGTACTGGGAAGGCGCATTGGCCGGTGAGCGCACCATGAAAGGCATGCGTGCCTTGGCGGTGTTGCCCGACAACATCACGACCGATCACTTGTCACCATCGAATGCCATCATGATGAATTCGGCTGCTGGCGAGTACCTGCACAAGATGGGCGTGCCGGAAGAAGACTTCAACAGCTATGCCACGCACCGCGGTGATCACTTAACGGCACAACGTGCCACGTTCGCCAACCCGCAGCTCGTGAACGAAATGGCCGTGGTTGATGGTCAGGTAAAGAAGGGCTCATTGGCGCGTATTGAGCCAGAGGGTGTCGTTGTGCGCATGTGGGAAGCCATTGAGACCTATATGGAGCGCAAGCAACCGTTGATTATTGTGGCCGGTGCTGACTATGGCCAAGGCTCATCGCGCGATTGGGCCGCGAAAGGTGTGCGTTTGGCTGGCGTGGAAGTGATTGCTGCTGAAGGATTTGAGCGGATTCATCGCACCAACCTCATCGGTATGGGTGTGCTGCCATTGGAGTTTAAGGCTGGCACCACACGCCTCACGTTGGGTATTGACGGCACGGAGACCTTCGATGTTGAAGGTGAGTTTGCACCAGGTGCTGACATGAGCTTGGTTATCCATCGCCGCACGGGCGAGACGGTGCGCGTGCCAATGACCTGCCGTTTGGACTCCGATGACGAAGTCTCCGTGTATGAGGCCGGCGGTGTCTTGCAGCGCTTTGCCAAAGACTTCTTGGAGGCCACCACAGCATGAGCATAACGCCCGTAGCGGCGCCCCAGATAAAAGTGCCCGCCACCTACATGCGTGGCGGCACCTCCAAGGGCGTTTTTTTTCGCTTAACTGACTTGCCTGCAAACTGCCAAGTGCCAGGCGAGGCGCGTGATAAATTATTTATGCGCGTTATTGGAAGCCCAGACCCCTATGCCGCTCACATTGACGGTATGGGGGGGGCGACTTCTAGTACCAGCAAATGCGTGATCCTGTCGAAAAGTGCTCAGCCTGATCATGACGTTGACTATCTCTACGGCCAAGTGTCAATCGATAAAGCCTTTGTCGATTGGCGTGGTTACTGCGGTAATTTGTCGACAGCAGCGGGGGCGTTTGCTTTGCATGCTGGCGTGGTTGACCCTGCGCGCATTCCAGAAAATGGTATCTGCGTGGTGCGAATTTGGCAGGCGAACATCCAGAAAACCATTATTGCCCATGTGCCGGTTACGAATGGCCACGTGCAAGAGACGGGCGATTTTGAGCTCGATGGCGTGACGTTTCCGGCAGCGGAAATCGTATTGGAGTTTATGAATCCATCCGATGATGACGGCGAGGGCGGCTCCATGTTCCCCACGGGCAACTTGGTGGATGAGCTTGACGTGCCGGAAGATGTGGTTTCTGGCGGAAAATTAAAAGCAACGATGATTTCGGCGGGCATCCCAACGGTGTTTGTGAATGCCGCTGATATTGGCTACACCGGCACCGAGTTGCGCGAAGCAATCAATAGTAATCCAGCCGCATTGGCACGTTTGGAAGCGATTCGTATTGCCGGCGCGTTGCGCATGGGTTTGATTAAGACCCCCGCAGAGGCAGCGACGCGCCAGCACACGCCGAAAGTCGCCTTTGTTGCGCCGCCGATCGACTATGTCTCATCGAGTGGTAAAGCGATCGCGGCGAAAGACATTGATTTGTTGGTGCGTGCACTGTCTATGGGTAAGTTGCATCATGCCATGATGGGTACGGCAGCAGTGGCAATTGGCACCGCTGCAGCAATTCCTGGCACGTTAGTGAACATGGCCGCTGGCGGCAAGGCGCTTGAGTCGGTGCGCTTTGGTCACCCATCTGGCACATTGAAAGTGGGTGCAGCAGCGGCATTGACCGATGGTCAATGGACGGTAACGAAAGCCATCATGAGTCGTAGTGCGCGTATTCTGATGGAAGGTTGTGTGCGTATTCCTGGCTAGTGCTTAGCTGCATTAAAAGCCCCTCGCGATTTGCTGGCAGGGGCTTTTTTTACTAACCATTTTGTAAATCTTAATGAAAGTAGTTCGTATTAGCATTGACTTGAGCGATATCTCGCCCTTAAGCTAATGAGAATGGTTATCAAAAGCGATTTGATAACGCCTATTTCCCATTACACGAGATGCTCGATGATAGACACGCCTTCTTCAGTAAAAGTCCCACGCTCACTCCACACGCCAGCACCAATTAGCGCAACACACGCATCAGCAATGGCATTAGCTATGGGATTGGCAATTACCGCACCAGTTGCTCATGCCGAGACGCCAAGCAAAACGCTGGCAACTGTGGAGGTGCAAGCGCAAATCGAAGACACCAACCCATACAGTGAAGAAGGTGCGCCGTATAAGGCAAAAATTTCTGGCGATCAGCGCCGCGTAAAAGAGCTGGCTGAAACCCCGCAAACTATTTCAGTGATTACTCAGAAAGCCATTGAAGAGTCTGGCAAAACGGATTTGCGTGATATTTTGGCAGCGCAACCAGGTGTGACCATAGGCACCGGTGAAAACGGTAACGCCTTCGGTGATCGCTACATCATTCGCGGTCATGAAGCTCGTAGTGATGTCTTTATTGATGGCTTACGCGACCCAGGCATGACCACGCGTGAAAGTTTCGCCGTTGAGCAAGTTGAAATTACCAAAGGTCCAAGTTCCACATTTGCTGGCCGTGGCTCTACCGGTGGCGCAGTCAACAGCATCACTAAGCAGCCCAATACCGACAAGGACTTCACTAAGTTGGAGTTGGGAGTTGGTACTGACGATTTCCACCGTATGGGTATCGATACGAATAAAGTCATCAATGACCGTACCTCTGTGCGCTTGAACTTGTTGGATGCATCAGAGTCTGTGCCTGATCGTGCGCCAGCAGAGAAAAGCCGTCGTGGTCTGCTGTTATCTGGTGCTTTTCAGGCTACTGATGCGCTAAACGTTTCAGCGGACTACTACCATCTTGAAGCGAAAGATGTGCCTGATTTGGGGACCTACATTGATCAGACTACTGGTAAGCCAGTTAAAAATATCCCGGTATACCTACAGCTTGGCAGTGACCATTTAGACACTGAGGTTGATACGGCGACATTCAAGCTTAACTACCGCTTTAATAATGCTGTGCGAGTACAAAATGCCACGCGTATTGGCCGTACTAGTAATAGTTATGTGGCAACGGGTGGGCGCGGAACGACTGACGCTGTCACGTCAAATCCAACCGTTTCTTTGTCTACTCACCAAGGTTATCAAGAGGTTAGCTATTGGGTTAATCGCACAGATCTATTTTGGAACAAACGATTAGGCCAACTAGACCACCAATTTGTATTTGGTTTAGAAGTTAACGATGAGCAGGTCGATAACGGTACATACACGGCAACTAATACAGGGGCGTCTAACTGTACCGTTTCAGCTCGCGGAGGTGGAACAACGCCCGGCTATTGCATTTATGATGGTGTGACAGGCGTGCAAGCTCCGAATTTAAATACATTGTTAGGTCGCACGCTAACCAAAAATGGTTTTGATTCGGAATATCACATTCGCACCAGCTCATTGACGGCCATGGATACTGTTGACTTCAATGACAAATGGACTGGCTTTGCTGGCCTGCGTTATGACCACTTTGACTACACCAATGTCGTCGGCTCAGGTGCTAAAACAGTTTATGACTATTCGGATGGCTTCCTGAATGGCCATGCCGGTGTGACTTATAAAATTACCCCCAAAGGGAATGTCTACGCATCGGTCAGCACGTCAACTGATATCAATGGTGGCGAGTCAGATGTAGGCGGCAGCTGCGGTTATGGTGGCCTATGCGGTACACCTCAGCAGGTTGCAGACAGTAAGCCAGAATCAACTACTAGTTATGAGGTCGGAACTAAGTGGCAGGTTTTGCAAGACAAGCTCTTATTAACGGCCGCCTTATTCCGTACCATTAAGTCGGATGTACAAGAGGGTGATTCAGCAAATAATTATGCGACAACAGGCACGCTCAATACTGGTAAAAACCAAGTTCAGGGCGTTGAGTTTTCAGTTGTTGGCAATATCACTCCTAAGTTGAGCGGCCAGTTTGGCCTAGCCATTATGAACTCAGAAGTATTGGAGTCATTTACTGCTGCTAATGAAGGTGCCCAACTCGCAAACTTCGCCAAACGTAGCGGTAATTTACAGCTGAAATATCAAGCCACAGAGAAATTTGCCTTCGGTGGCGGTGCAACGTATCAAAGCCAAATGTATGCTGGCCAGCCTGACACAGCGACAAACTACGCTTATGCTGTGCCGTCATACACGGTGTTTGACGCCTTTGCTGAATACCGCTTCAGCAAGCAGTTAAGTGCTCGTGTGAACGTCAATAACGTGACCGACAAAGACTACTACTTAGCGACATACCGCAGTGGTGCGTTCACCTATATTGGCGATAAGCGCAATGCGCAACTGACCCTAAACTACAAGTTCTAAACTATGCCTCGAAGCCCATCGCCGCTAACGCAAATCCCTGCAGACATTGTTTGTGCAGAAGATTATGAGCGATGGGCCGAGCGCAATATGTCACCGGCTGTCTTTGCTCATCTGAGTGAAGGCAGCATGGCCGATACCACCTTAAGAGCCAATCGTCGCGCCTTTGAGCGGCAGGCTATCTACAACCGAATTCTCGTCGCAGGTGATCATGGCTCTACTGAGCTAATGCTTTGTGGTCAGCGCTTCCGACATCCATTTTTACTCGCACCAGTGGCTCATCAAGGCTTATTTCATGCTGATGCTGAACTGGCCAGTGCGCAAGCGGCAAATGCCCTTGAGGCTGGACTGGTGTTAAGCACCTTGTCATCTACCCGCTTAGAAGAGGTAGCTGCGCAACCCCAAGCGCCGCGATGGTTTCAGCTTTATTTTCAAGCATCAAAAGACGCTACATTAGGCTTGCTTAAACGAGCTGAAACAGCAGGCTATAACGCCATCGTTGTCACGCTAGATGTTCCTGTGCACGGCCTACGGCGTGGCTCGCAACGTCTAGGTTTTGCTCTGCCAGCTCATTTAATTGCGGTAAACTTACAGGGAATAGAGAGTGGTCAGGCGCGTGCTATCAGTCGCGATGACAGCACCGTTTTTCAAGGCTATATGGCCGATGCACCCAATTGGGACGACCTCGCTTGGTTGTTGAAATCGACCACGTTACCAGTGTTAATAAAAGGCGTGACTCATCCAGAGGATGCTAAAAGCTTACAGTCATTGGGCGTAGCCGGCATTATCGTTTCCACCCACGGCGGACGTGCGCTTGATGGCGGTATGGCCAGTCTCGATGCACTGCCGGCGATTCGCCAAGCAGTTGGCCAAGACTTTACTATTTTGCTCGATAGCGGCGTACGCAGCGGCACCGACGCATTCAAAGCTCTTGCCTTGGGCGCAAATGCCGTGATGATTGGCCGACCGTATATCTACGCTTTAGCTGCTGCAGGAGCGCTAGGCGTGGCGCATCTCTTGCGCATACTCCGCGATGAACTAGAAATCACCATGGCGCAGGCTGGCTGTTTACGTATTAGTGACATTGGCCCACACACATTGTTTAGCCCGAGCCATTTATGCTGATAATTTCCAATCTACTCGATGCCTCTGAGGTTTCCGCCTACCGCGAAGCACTCGAGCGTGCGCAATGGCAAGATGGTCTGGCCACAGCTGGTAGCCTCTCGCAAAGCGTCAAACAAAATGAACAAGTGGCCAGTCAATGCGAGCTTGGCCAGGCCTTAGCTGATAAGTTGCGCCAACGCCTTAGTCAGCATCCTTTGTTTATTTCAGCGGCATTGCCGCAGAGCATTTTGCGACCGCGCTTTAATCGCTATCGCAATAATGGTCATTATGGCTTGCACATCGATAGCGCCATCATGGCTAGCGAAGATGGCAGGGGTCTGTTTCGCAGCGACTTATCCGCGACATTATTTCTCAGTGACCCCAATAGCTACAGTGGTGGCGAACTTAGCATTGACAGTGGTTTTGGCGTGCAGGAAGTAAAGCTGCCAGCAGGCTCGCTAGTGCTATATGCCACGAGCCGATGGCATCAGGTCGAGCCAGTCACGGTAGGTGAGCGCATTGCTGCTATCTGTTGGGTACAAAGCTTAGTGGCTTCCGATGCCCAACGAGAGCTGTTGTTTGATCTTGATCAAAGCATTCAGCGCCTTCAGCAACTACCAGAGGCGAGGGCGGAGCATCGTCAGCTCACGGGCGTCTATAACAACTTGTTACGGCAATGGGCAATCACTTAATTAACGATATTGATTCTCATTTGATTGATTCGTTACACAAATCTGATTATTATCGCGCCCATGAATTCAGCCCCACACACGCACGCATCACCATGGAGGACCTTGCGCCAGCCTGAGTCTTTCTCAATGCTATTGGTCATTGGCCTGCATGTATTGGTTTTGCTAGCCGTATTTCAATGGCGAACCACTAGCACGCCACCGGTTATCGATGTTTTATCGATTGAAATGCTGCGTGCCAGCCCACCCGTGGAGGCACCTGTAAAGCCGACTCCAACACCGCCTAAGCCCACGCCCGTGCAGAAGCAGCCGCCTAAGCCTGTAGTAAAGCGTGTCGTGAGCCCCGAGCCAGTTGCGGCGCCGAAGCCAGAACCAAAACCAGTGGTCGTCGAAGAGTCAACACCAGTGGAGGCGCCACCGAAGCCAGTTAAAGAAGAGCCAGCGCTTGCACCAGCTGTAGTACCGCCGCGCTTTGACGCTGCTTATTTAAATAATCCAACGCCGAGCTATCCAGCTTTATCTCGCCGTAATGGTGAAACCGGCCGCGTCATGTTACGTGTTCAAGTCGGCGCTGATGGCCTGCCCAAAAACATCACGATTGCTGAAAGCAGTCTATTTCCACGCTTAGATGAAGCCGCTGTCGCCGCGGTGAAGCGCTGGCGTTTCGTGCCTGCAAAACAAGGTGACCAAGCCATTACTGAATGGGTTTTGGTGCCACTGAATTTTAAATTAACCCGTTAACCGGAGTTACTCATGGGTTTTACGAACTTTATCCAACAGGCCGATGCCGTCGCCTTGTTCATTCTCGCCACACTGCTGATTATGTCGGTCGGCAGTTGGTATTACATTGCTATTAAAGGCTGGCGCTATACGCAATCGAGCAAGCTATCGCGTGAGTTTTTACATACTTTTTGGGCTGCGCCTAACTTAGAAGCTGTCGCCCAGCGCATTCGTAGCACCGGCATCAGCGATCCATTCTCACACTTGGTGCATCACGGCTTTACCGCCATTGAGCAGCATCGTTCGCGAAATGGTAATTCGCTGATCGAAGCTGGCAGCGCCGAGGACTTTCTTACGCGCTCGCTCAAACGTGCCATCGATCAAGATAAAGCCCGCCTAGAAGGTGGCTTAACGTTTCTGGCAACTGTGGCATCAAGCGCGCCGTTTGTAGGGTTGTTTGGCACAGTTTGGGGCATATATCATGCACTGATGGCAATTGGTATGTCTGGTCAGAGTGGTCTAGACAAAGTTGCAGGCCCAATTGGTGAAGCGTTAATTATGACCGGCTTGGGTCTGGCTGTGGCAATTCCCAGTGCAGTGGCTTACAACGTGTTTGTGCGTCTCAACCGTAATACGTTGGTTCAGCTGAACTCTTTTGCTCACGATGTGTTTGCATTTCTATCAACCGGCATGATTAGTAGTTCGGTTAACACTGAGTCAGGCCGCGTTACTTCATTGAAAAAGCCCACAGAGGCGTCCTAATGGCATTTGGCTCATTTGAACAAGGCGATGAGATTGAGGCCAATGCCGAGATCAATATGGTGCCATTTATTGATGTGATGCTGGTTTTGTTAATC
>CAXIBK010000025.1:0-16587 GCA_964022225.1 uncultured Paraperlucidibaca sp. | reverse complement strand
ATATTGATCGTCTCAATGGCGACGCTATCGATAAAGTAGCGACCAAACCAATCACTCTTATAGTTAAGGTTGCCGCCACCTGGCGAGAAAACACCAATACCTAAGCTAATGCTGTCGTTATATGGTGTGGTAGCAAAAAGAGCGCCGACCGGCAGCACAGCCGGGAAAATACCACCAGGCTGGGGACCAACAGCAGGCATTGCGGGGTTAGGTATTTATTGCAGTCCGCAGCTGGCCCAATATCAGGCGCTTGGCCCATATCTTGAGCACGAGTAGTGCCCTTATCTTCCACCTTGGTTGATGCCGCAATTAACGCAAACGGCTGTGACACATTAGTGCCGCGCAAGCGTGCCATACCAGCAGGGTTATAAAACAGCACCGATGCGTCATTTGCCTCGGCCGAGTTTGCATTCGACGTGCCTTGGCTACTGATTGCAATGACTGGGACTTCAGCACCCGCAGACCACACGAGTGATGAAGCACCTAAAGCTAGTGGCAAAAATAGCCCACTAAGTACGCGATAATGAGTACTCACTATGCCCACCTCTTATTTTATTTTTATTGTTGAGTTTTTTAATTAGCCATGCTTTTTGCTAATAAGCGCACTTGCCGGCTGAGCAAACGCATCACCAACTCATAAGGCAACGCAAACTTACGTTGGAACCAATACCCCACCCGAATATCTGGCGAAGTGAAAACCATATAGCGATTATTTTTAATGCCTTTCAAAATAGCTTGGGCCGCCTTCTCAGGCGTGACTGCATGGCGCTGAAAACGCTTCACAGTTGCTTGCACTTCAGTGTTATTGCGATCAACTCCGACGATATTTACCGTGCCGACCAATGGCGTGTTAACCGCACCAGGGCACACTAAACTCACGCCAATACCATGCTGTGCAAGATCAAATCGCAACACCTCAGAAATGCCGCGCACACCAAATTTGCTGGCGCTATAGGCTGCATGCCACGGCAAACCGAATAACCCTGCCGCCGATGACACGTTGACGATATGACCACCGCGCCCGGCCTCGATCATCTTCGGCACAAAACTTTCTAAGACATGAATTGGGCCCATCAAGTTAATCTCGATGACTTGGCGCCAGTGCTCATGCTGCAGTTGGTCGATGCTGCCCCAAATGGAAATACCGGCAATATTCATCAACACATCCACGCTACCGTGCACACTGTGAATATCACGCGCAAACGCACAAACCGCATCATAATCAGCAATATCAAATGCTTGGTATGCCGCTACTCGCCCGCCTTTAGCACGAATCTCAGCAACCACAGCCTCTAGCTTATCGGCTTGCACATCGGTTAGATAAAGCTCAGCGCCCTCGCTAGCTGCAGCCACAGCGGTAGCTCTACCTATGCCGCTAGCAGCGCCTGTAATTAAGCATTTTTTACCTTGCAGATTAGACAGCTTCATGGCCGATAACTTCCTACTGACAACAAACAATTGCCGATTATCTTGCCCGTGCTAGCGGCGATTGCGCGTAGCTTATTCGGCCATAAAATGCATCCATATAAGACAGCATCATTCTATCCTTAGGCTTATGGCAAGATCAGACATAAGAAGCCAGCAAGCGCTAAAACTAATGGAGCAATGACATGTCCAATGCGCTAGAAGAACCAATCCAAGGCTGGATATCCGCTCGCCACGTTCAACATCTGGTGGCATCGGGTGATAACACCGGCTTACCCATCGATCTATTGCTCGAAGAGGCTGGTCTATCGCGCAAAGACTTTGCCAATGTCGACGACCACGTCTCAGTGGCGGCGCTTGAGCGCTTATTAGAGGTGTCGGCGCATTACTTCTCAGACCCCATTCTTGGCTTACATGTTGCGCAAGAAATTCAACCAGCTACCTTCGGATTGCTCGGCTATATTGCTCAAGCCTGCCCACGCTTTTCCGACGTGCTTGCCGCAGTGACACGCTATAACGGCCTGCTCAGCGACATTGGCGACGCTTCCATCAGCTTTGCCCCAGGTGCCGTGCATTTACAGTGGGAATGTCTTGCGGGTGGACCACTATTTCGCCGTCATGTCAGCGAATATATTTTGGGCGCATTCGTGGTGCTGACTCGTCTGCTCATCCCAGAGCAAAAGTCATTATTTTCAGCCATCCATTTTCGTCATGAAGCGCCGACACAAACTCGATTGCTATTGGACTACCAAACATTTTTCCAATGCCCGGTGTATTTCAGCGCGCCACGATCGGCTGTCGTCATGCCGGCTTCGATTTTGAAAATCGCGCTACGCCATGGCGATGCCTTTATGAAGGAAATGCTCGAGCGCCATGCCTTGCAGCAGCTTGAACAGCGTAGCAAAGAGCACTCGATCGAAGAGGCAGTCTGCCAGCTTATGCTCGCCATGTTGCACGACCGTTTGCCAGATAAAGAGCAGATTGCTGCACAGTTGGGCATGAGTAGTCGCAGCCTGCATCGCAAGCTACAAAAAGCTGGCACCACTTATAGCGAGCTGCTCGATCGCGTCAGACTCAAAGTAGCCTACGAACATCTCGATGCAGGTAAAACACCGCTTACTGAAGTGGCTGAGGCTCTAGGCTTTAGTACGCGCCAGGCATTTATGCGTTGGTTTAAAGGCCAAACGGGCGAGACCACTACCAGCTATCGCGAGCGCCAACAAACGCCAATTACGGAGTGAACTTTTATGTCTAATGATTTTCTGCAACCACCACAAGGTTGGCTGAGGCCATCTCCAGACCGCTTGCAAGCGCCGGCACCGGACAAGCGTGGTTTAGTATTTCGCACTATTTCGACACTTTCGACGCTCTTTGGCCGCCAGCAAGTACCTGATATTTTCACCGTGATGCATATAAATCCGAGCTTGTTTTGGCCTTGGCTCTTATTCGCATCACGGCTAATGCCATTTGGCCGTTTAAGTGGGCGCGAGCGCGAGATGGTAATTTTACGCACGGCATGGAACTGCCGCAGCCGCTACGAATGGGGCCAGCATGTTGAGCTCGCCTTACGCGCAGGCGTTAGTGATGACGACATTGTGCAGCTCACGCGTGAGCCAAGCGCGGTGACTGATCTTCGCCTGCAAGCACTCATGCAGGCCTGCAATGAGCTGTGCGCAAACAACCACCTTTCCGATGCCACTTGGACGTTACTTGCTGGGCATTATGACGAAAAACGATTGATTGAAATCATGTTGCTGATTGGGCACTACCGCATGATCGCCGGCTTTCTTAACGCTAGCGGCTTGGTTCTTGAACCTACAATTGAGGCGACATTGCAGGCTTTTTACGCGCGCGTGGCCCCATAGCAGCGCTAATGCATTGATCTTGTAGGTTTTGCTGCCGGCATGCCTACGAGACCCGCAAAAGCCGACATTCGTTCGCGTGTTTTTTCGCCAAAAATCTGTCACATTTTGACCAAAATCTACGCAATCATTGCTAGTCTGCGCGCCTGATTTTTGCACTTAACAGGTTTCGCTTTTATGTCATTCGCTTCAAAGCAATTGCCAACGCCCTGCATCACATATCCAACGCAGCCAACGCTCCCGCACGACGTGGCGGCGATGCACGAGCGCCTCAGCCAAAAAACTAAAGAACCACAAGCTGAGCTAGCCACTGCACTAATCCAAAGTGCCGCCGCAGAGCTTATCGATACCTTTTTTGCTGACCTGCTAAACGAGCTTGTGGCTGCAAATGAGGCCGAGCACAGCTATCGCGAAGCTCGCGCAGTGGTACGCGACATCAACGAAAAACTAACGCACTACCTAGGCTGGGCATCGAGCTTCTTTAGCAATGATCGCATCCGCCCAGCGGTCGCGCATTATCACAGCATGATGTATATGCTGCCCACGGAAGATGGCTTGCGTGGGCATATCGCGTTTAGTTGCTCTAGCGATTTAGCACAACGCATCGATGCCATGCTGCCAGCATTACACAATGGCCAAGCCCAAAATGCGCACGACGCCATTGAGGCGTTAATTGAAGTGATTGATGCCGCCATGCATGCGCTACTGATCACGCCAAAAAAGCTGATGAAATTCAATTTTGTCGTGGATAAGACGCTCAATGGAGTTATCTCACTTACACAAACAGTAGCCTTTCGCAGCTTGCGCAAACTCGCCCCACACGTGCCTGCCGAGCACCAACACATCCTAGCCGCGCACCTTCAGCGCGTGGTTTGCCTAGAGGCAGTGGCTCAAGTCGCTTAATGCCAAACTCCCTGCACCACATTTACTGCGGTGCAGGGAGTCGCATGCTCGTCTGAACTAAACCTTTTCGGCGTAAAAAAACTGCTCGAGATGATCTGCCACTGCAACAAAATACGCTGGCGGTAACTGGGTGCCGAGTTTGCGAAAGCTGCGATAAGCCAAAGCCATGGTCACGGAAATTACGCCATTGAGCGTCTTATCCACGACAAAATTAAACTTCATGCGCTGCTTGGGCACAAACAACAATGGCTGTAATGCCTCGTCGATGACACGAATCAATACTTCCACGCCAGGTCGTAAATCGGTGGTTGCAGGATCACGCAAATTCGCTAGTGATGCTGCTGCATCTCGCGCTAAGGCCTCGCTAATACCAAAACATAAATGTGCATGCGGGCCATCGGCGGTGGCCATGCGCACAATTAAAGTTTGATAATGCGCCACCACCGGTGCTAAGCGTTCATTGCTAAAAAAACCGGTGACCCAACCTAAGTAATGTCGCGTTTTGCCTTTGATATCTTCAATAACGTCATGCGCTTCGCGGAAGCCCTCTTCGCCAGTCTCATCAAGCATTTGCTTAATGATATTGCCGAAAAAAGCATCGATGATATCGCAAGAGGCATCGGTGATCAGGCGCCCAGCAAGCTTGGCTTGCGAGTTTTTACTACCTCGCTGCAAATGATCATTCAACACGGCGATTTCATCGGGCAGTGTGTCGCTCACACGGCACGCAATATACGGTGGCGTAGGCATGTTTACTAAGTCCTATCAAAAACTGCAGGCAATAAAAAGCCCAGCTAAGCTGGGCTTTTTAACACAACTAACAGCAGCTTACATCATGCCGCCCATACCACCCATGCCGCCCATATCAGGCATTGCTGGGCCAGATGATTTGTCTTCTGGTGCATCGGTAATCATGCACTCAGTCGTCAACATCAAGGCAGCGATCGATGCTGCGTGCTCAAGGGCTGAGCGCGTCACTTTCGCGGGATCCAAAATACCCATGGCCAACATATCGTTGTACTCACCGGACGCGGCGTTGTAACCGTAGTTACCATTGCCTTCTTTCACTTTATTGAGCACAACAGAGGCTTCTTCACCAGCGTTGGTGACGATTTGGCGCAATGGCGCTTCCATGGCACGACGTAAAATGTTGATGCCTGCATTTTGGTCTTCGTTATCACCACGCAAGCTGTCCAATGCGGCAACGGCACGCACCAGCGCCACGCCACCACCAGCCACCACGCCTTCTTCAACGGCCGCACGAGTTGCATGCAGCGCGTCATCCACGCGGTCTTTCTTCTCTTTCATTTCAATTTCAGTGGCCGCGCCGACTTTGATCACGGCAACACCGCCAGCCAACTTGGCCACGCGCTCTTGCAGTTTTTCTTTATCGTAGTCCGATGTGGCCTCTTCGATTTGCAAGCGAATTTGCTTCACGCGAGCTTCGATTTCTTCAGCTTGGCCAGCACCATCGATGATGATGGTGTTTTCTTTCGACACCACCACTTTCTTCGCCGAACCAAGATCATTAATCGTGGCATTTTCCAAGCTCAGACCGATTTCTTCCGAAATCACCGTGCCGGCAGTCAATGTCGCGATGTCTTGCAACATGGCTTTACGACGATCGCCAAAGCCTGGTGCTTTCACGGCGCACACTTTCACAATGCCACGCATCGAGTTCACCACGAGGGTGGCCAGCGCTTCGCCTTCCACGTCTTCAGCAATTAGCAATAAAGGCTTGCTCGACTTCGCCACAGCTTCCAAGACAGGGATCAGCTCACGGATATTGGAGATTTTCTTGTCGACCAAGAGGATGAATGGGCTATCGAGTTCAGCCGTCATCGTGTCTTGTTTGTTAGAGAAGTATGGGCTGACATAACCACGATCAAACTGCATACCTTCAACCACTTCCAGCGTGTCTTCGAAGCCTGAGCCTTCTTCAACAGTGATCACGCCTTCTTTACCAACGCGCTCCATGGCTTGAGCAATCAAATCGCCAATGGTGGTGTCGGAGTTAGCGGAAATCGAACCCACTTGGGCAATCGCTTTGGTGTCGGTGCAGGGTGTCGAGATGTTTTTGATCTCGCCCACAGCAGCGCGCACGGCTTTATCGATGCCGCGCTTCAAATCCATTGGATTCATGCCAGCAGCAACGGCTTTCAAGCCTTCATTCAGAATGCTTTGCGCCAACACCGTAGCAGTCGTGGTGCCGTCGCCAGCGATGTCTGCTGTTTTCGAGGCCACTTCTTTCACGAGCTGAGCGCCCATGTTTTCAAACTTATCTTTCAGCTCGATTTCTTTCGCAACCGACACACCATCTTTGGTGATGTGCGGAGCACCGAACGACTTATCGATGACTACGTTGCGGCCTTTAGGGCCTAAGGTCACTTTCACTGCATCAGCCAAAATGTTCACACCAGCAATCATGCGGGCGCGTGCGGAATCACCAAACTTTACTTCTTTAGCAGCCATGAGTAGTACTCTCCCAAATTAGGTTAAAAAAAACAGGGCTTAGCCCAGAACCGCAAAAATTTCAGACTCTTTCATGATCATCAGCTCATCGCCATTGATCTTCACGGTGCTACCGGCGTATTGGCCGAACAACACTTTGTCGCCCACTTTCACATCCAGCGGACGTACTTCGCCATTTTCTTTAATGGTGCCGTTACCAACTGCAAGCACTTCGCCTTGTGATGGTTTTTCAGCGGCTGAGCCAGGCAACAAGATGCCGCCAGCGGTTTTGGTTTCTTCTTCAACGCGGCGAATCACAACGCGGTCATGCAAAGGACGAATGTTCATAAAACCTCCAGGTTTTGGCGTTAAATAAATGCTCTTGCGAGCGGATATAAATCCGTGGCGCCTTAAAGATCGCCTTGTTGTCATAGGTGGGGGCGCAGCGCGGCGCTTCAAGGGCAAAGATGAAAATTTTTGCGGCAATCATCGCCGATTCACAGCTGAGTCGTTAGAGTGTTGGCAAACATCGTTCGGCTGCGTTAGTCGCGCGTTTATTTAATCCCTACACAGCAGTGCAACCAGCCCATGACAAACACCAATAAAACATCCTTGCTCACCGCCTTTGGCCTGCCCGCTGCACGCACTATGTTTCTCTTCGGCTTCGCATCAGGTCTCCCCTTTCTCCTTGTCGGCGGCACGCTCTCGGTTTGGCTCAAAGACAGCGGCGTATCCCTAGAAAGCATCGGCCTTATCAGCCTCGCCAGCCTTGCCTATGCCTTTAAGTTTGTTTGGGCACCACTAGTCGATCGCTGGCAGCTACCCATTCTGCATACACTCGGCCGTCGCCGTGGCTGGCTGGTATTTGCTCAGGCCTTACTGGCACTGTGTTTATTCATGATGAGCCTACTCACACCGAGCGGAGGGCTTGCGCTATTTGTTGGTCTGACGGTGCTAGCCGGCTGGGCAGGTGCAACTCAAGATGTGGTGGTTGATGCTTATCGCATCGAGATAGCGCCCATAGATATGCAAGGCGCACTAGCAGCAACTTACACGCTAGGCTATCGCATCGCGCTGCTTATTTCGGGCGCTGCCGCTTTGCTTATGGCCGACCACTTACCTTGGTCACTGATTTATCAAGCCATGGCAGCGATTGTTGTTATTACCATCATTGTTACGCTGCTCTCGCCCGAACCGAGCGTTGAAATTGAGGCCATAACTGACGATCAGCCATTATTACAGTCTTTAGCAAGCAGCATCGTTGGGCCATTTCGTGACTTCTTCTCGCGCTATGGTGGCTCGCTTGGTTGGGGCTTGCTGCTGTTTATTGGTCTATTTAAAGTCTCGGACCAAATGCTCGGCGTAATGGCCTTGCCGTTTTATCTCGATGTCGGCTTTACAAAAACGGAGATCGCAGGCGTCTCTAAACTTTTTGGGGTTTGGGTTGGCATCGCTGGTGCATTCTTAGGCGGCGCTGCCGTGGTGCGATATGGCGCACACCGTATGCTGCTTGTGGCGATTTTACTCGGTGCCGCCAGCAATTTGCTCTATGTCGTGCTTGCCCTCTTTCCCGGCAATGTCCCCGTATTTGTTGCTGTTATTTGCGGCGAGAATCTATCAGGAGGCTTTTTAGGCTCAGTTGCTGTGGCGTGGCTTTCGGCCTTGGTCAGCCGTGAATATACCGCCAGCCAATACGCCTTATTTAGCTCATTGGTCGCGCTACCGGGCAAGCTCATTGGCGGTGCATCGGGCTTTATGGTCGCCGGCATGGGCTACTCAGGCTTCTTCATTTTCTCCACAGCCGCCGGCGTGCCTGCTTTGCTTTTGTATTTATGGCTAACCAGAAAATTACCTTCTGTCGAGCAGACGAAAGCCGACTAATTTTGGTGCCTGAAAAGTAGGCTCTCGGGATCGAACGGTATAAAAATGACGATGAGCGGTCATTTCACTTTGTAAAGTTAGGCGTACCATCACAAAAGTGCAACAAAACATTGCATGAGCTGCAACAGAATGGATCCGCAGCAAAGTCTAGTCTTCAAACGGTCCATTCGATCCGACATAAAATAAGGATATCTATAATGAAAATTAAATCTCTAGCTCTAGCAGTGGTTGCTGCCGCAGGCGCATCAACAGCCTTTGCCGGCGGCTTTACGCTCAGTGAACAAAGTGTTTCTTCCATGGGTACTGCTAATGCCGGCCGCGTATCTAACGCCGTCGATGCTTCAGTGGTATTCAACAACCCAGCCGCCATGGGCGAGCTGAAAAAAGCGCAGTTCACGCAAGCTGTCGCGTTTATTGATGCTAAGACTAAGATTAAAAATGTAACTGCCCCTTTTGGCGGTACCGCCAATGGCGACATCGTGCCACACACATTTATTCCATCTGGCTACTTCACATCTGGTGATCAGGGCGGTTGGGCTTGGGGTATAGCGGCTTATGGTAGCTATGGCCTCAAGACAAATAACGAATCAACCTTTTCAGGTCGCCATTTAGGAGATAAAAGCTCCGTTGAAGTCATTACCATCCAGCCGGCCATGAGTTACCAAGTAAACGATAAAGTGAGTGTAGGTTTTGGTCCAACAATTAATCGCCTTGAGGCTTACTTGAGTCAGGATACAAGCAATCTTGTAGGCCCAGCAGCAGTAAAAAATGTCGGGCTAGTTGAAATTGAAGGAGATGATATTGGCTATGGCTATAACTTCGGCATCCACGCCAAACTGAGTCCAGAAACTCAAGTTGGCGTAGTGTATCGCACAAAAGTAAAATACAAAATTGATGACGGCTCTATTAAGGTTTCCGGCGGCCCTGCGACTCTCAACACAAAACTTAGCGGCTCAGCAACAACCGGTATTACATTGCCAGAAAGCATTGAGTTTAGCGCAAGTCATAAACTTAATAGCACTAACACCATTCACGCTGGCGCAACCTGGACGCGTTGGAGCCGCTTCCAAGATCTTGTTGTGGACAACAACTCCGGGATTGGCCAGCAAAGCGAAGTCTTCTCTTGGAAAGATAGCATTGGTTATGCTGCTGGCTTGACACACACCTACAATGATGACCTAACGCTACGAGCAGGCTTAGCGTATGACAACACGCCCGTTGCACCAGAACATCGCAGCGCGCGATTACCCAGCGCTGATCGTTATATCGTAAGTATTGGTGCTGGTTACAAACTCAGCCCAACGCAAACAGTCGATGCATCCTATAGCTATCTTCAAGAAGAGACAGCTGAAGTACGTCAAGGTGCAAAGTTCTACTCAGCCGACTACCGCAACCGCGCTAGTGTTTACGGCCTGCAGTTCACTCAGCAGTTCTAAAGCTAGCCCGCTATATGCATCGTGCTTAAGCCACGATGCATTGGTCTAAAAAAGCCCGACTTTGGTCGGGCTTTTTGCTTTCTGGGCAGCCAATCACTAGTCATCAACACCATGGCTTGCAATACTCAGTGACCATCCAGTTCTAATAACAAAAGACAGCGGCAACCACAGCCCGCACCGACCGGAGCCATCTATGCAAGGCCAAATGCAGCATTCGCCATTAGCTATTTCCAGCCTCATCGACTTCGCTGAGCGCTACCATCCCGATGTTGAAATTGTCAGTCGCCGAGTTGAAGGCGATATTCATCGCAGCACATTCGGTGAGTGCGCCCAACGGGCTCGCCAAATCGCGAACGCACTCGACGAACTCGGCATTGCCATCAGTAGCCGCGTAGGTACTTTGGCGTGGAATGGCTATCGCCATATGGAGATTTATTACGGAGTCTCCGGCAGTGGCCGCGTGCTTCACACCATCAACCCACGCCTACATCCTGAGCAAGTCGCCTACATCGTCAATCATGCCGAAGATGAAGTCGTCTGTTTCGATATGACGTTTTTGCCCATCATTAAAGGCATTGCCGCACACTGCCCCGGCGTTAAAGCTTGGATTGCCATGTGCGATGCCGACGCACTTCCTAGCGATACCGGCCTAAGCAATTTACTCAGCTATGAAGCGTGGATCGCGAAACAGCCAACGACCTATCAATGGCCAGCGCTTGATGAGAACGACGCCTCTTGCCTGTGCTACACCAGTGGCACCACCGGCAACCCTAAAGGCGTGCTGTATAGCCATCGCTCCACCGTGCTGCACGCCTATGCCGGCGCCCTACCCGACGCACTCAACCTCTCCTCTCGCGATGTTGTCTTGCCTGTCGTACCTATGTTTCACGTTAATGCTTGGGGCATCCCATTCTCAGCAGCAGCTGTTGGCTGCAAGCTAGTTTTCCCTGGCCCAGCTATGGACGGTAAATCCATCTACGACCTACTCGAGTCTGAGAAAGTGACTTTTGCCGCCGGCGTGCCCACTGTTTGGCAAATGCTGCTGTCCTATATGGCCGATGCCAAGGCTACTTTTAGCACCTTGCGCCGCACCGTCGTGGGCGGCTCCGCCTGCCCGCCAGCCATGATCAAACGCTTTCGTGATGTCTACGATGTCACGGTGCTACACGCTTGGGGCATGACCGAAATGTCGCCGCTCGGCACTGTTTGCACGCTACGTAAACATCATCTCGAGCTATCACCCGATGAACAGCTAAAGATCCTCTGCACGCAAGGCCGACCTGTCTTTGGTGTGGATTTGAAAATTGTCGACGACGAAGGCAATGCCCTGCCGCACGATGGCAAAGCACAAGGCGAGCTATTAGTGCGCGGCCCATGGATCATCCAAAGCTATTTCAAAGGTGAAGGCGGCGACCCTCTTGTAGACGGCTGGTTCCCCACTGGCGATGTTGCCACCATCAATGCCGAAGGCTATTTGCTGATTACCGACCGCAGCAAAGACGTGATCAAGTCCGGCGGCGAATGGATTAGCTCCATCGATGTGGAAAACTTAGCCATGGCTCACGATGACGTGGTAATGGCTGCCTGTTTGGGCATGCCACATCCAAAGTGGGATGAACGCCCAATGCTGGCCGTAGTGAAAAAGCCCGACAGCACACTCACTTCTGCTGAGTTGCTAGCTTTCTTCGTTGGCAAAATTAGCAAGTTTCAAATCCCTGATGACGTTGTCTTTGTCGATGCAATTCCGCTTGGCGCTACCGGCAAAATGCAAAAGGTGAAGCTACGCGAACAGCTTGCAGGCTATAAACTGCCAGGAGTTTAGGACTCAAGCCAAACATACCAAGCAGCCGCTTGAAGTTTGGCGCAGCTCGCATGAGCAAGTGCTGATCTCACAATGTAAAAAGGCCGATCATATGACCGGCCTTTTTACATTCAGCTCACTACTTATGAAGGCTTTTTAGCATTCTTATCTTTCACCAAGAACGCTGCCAATGCTGGCAAAACAAAGATGGCGCCCAGCATGTTCACCAGGAACAAGAACGCCAGCAAAATGCCCATATCGGCCTGGAACTTCAGCGCTGAGAATGCCCAAGTACCTACCGACACGCTCATGGTAATTGCGGTGAAAATCGCTGCCGTACCGCGCTGCTGTAGCGCTTTATGGAAAGCATTTGGCAGATCATCGCCATCGGCCATCGCGTGTTTCATGCGCTCGAACAGATAAATGCCGTAGTCCACGCCAACACCCACTCCAAGCGCCACCACTGGTAAGGTTGAGACCTTCAGGCCAATGCCTAGCGTTGCCATCAAGGCGTTACACAACACGGCCACAATCGCCAATGGCACCACGATGCAAAGCACAGCTGCGATCGAACGGAATTCGGCATAACACAGCAGCGAGATCGCCGCGAACAGCAGCATCAGCATGATAGGCTCAGCTTCATCAACAGCTTCATTAGTTGCCGCCATGATGCCAACGTTGCCGCTAGCCAAGAGGAAATCGATGTTCGGCTGCTGGTTAGCCGCCGTGTAATCTTTCACTTCTTGGATGATGTGTGTCAGCGTTTCACCTTGGTGATCCTTGGTGAAAATCAGCACTTGCATAACGCTACAGTCAGTGTTCAACAAGCCAGTTCCGGTATCAATCGGGGTGACCGACTGCGCCAGCACCGCTTGGTTACGCGAATGCACGCGCCAGCGTGGGTTGCCTTCGTTCCAGCCGGCATTGACCACTTTCGACAGGCCCGCCAAGGAAATCGTGCTTTGCACACCATTCACATCGCGCATATAGTTTTCAAAGCGATCGATAGCATCCATCACCTGGAAATTAGTGCAGGCACCATCAATATCCTTGCTCTTCACAATTACCGACAAGACATCAACGCCGATCGAGAAGCTATCGACAATCGCCGCCACATCTTTGTTATAGCGCGAGTCATCACGCAGCTCAGGAATGCCCTTACCCAAGTCGCCGGTTTTCATATTGCGTGACTGTATGGCGGCACCGGCCATCAATAATGCCGACACGATCAGTACCACCACGGCGGCCTTTGGTGTGGCAAACACCATGATGCGCGACCATATCCAGTCGCCACGATCATCACCGCCTTGGCTTTGCAGCTTCGCTGTTTCTTTTGGCGATAACTTCAAATAAGACAGCAGAATAGTCAGCAACATTTTGTTGGTGATGATCATCACCGCCACACCAAGGCTGGCTGTGATGGCAAGCTCGCGCACAATATCGATGGCGATAAACACAATCACCATAAAGCCAACTGCGTTCGCCAACAGCGCCATTGCGCCAGGCACAAAGAGCTTAGCAAATGCCGAGCGCGCTGCTTCTAGCGCGCCGTGACCAGACACTACCTCCAGCTTCCATGCGTTAGTCATCTGCACCGCATGACTAACCCCAATCGAGAAAATTAGGAAGGGAACAAGAATAGATAACGGGTCAATGCCAAAGCCTATCAGCGGTAAAATGCCGAGTAGCCAGACCACCGGCACTAGGGCGCAAAGCAACGCTAGGCCTGTGATTTTTGCCGAGCCGGAATACCACAGCAGTAGCAAGGCAGTGATGAAAAATGCCACCACGAAAAACACCAATACACCAGCCGCACCCTGGGCAATATCACCCACTGCTTTAGCGAAGCCGATAATGTGAATATCCACCTTATCATTGGCATATTTAGCACGAATATCTTCAAGCTTCCTTGCGACCACTTGATAATCAAGCTTTTTGCCAGTCGTTGGGTCGACCTCTAGCAGAGAAGACGAGATCATTGCGCCCTGGAAGTCGTTCGATACCAAACGCCCTACATGGCCCGACTTCAGCACGTTACTACGAACCTGTTCTAGGTCTTCTGGCGTGCCTTGGAAAGTAGCCGGGATGACGTTACCGCCAGCAAAGCCTTCTTCTACTACCTCAATAAAGCGCACGTTCGGTGTAAATAGCGATGTCACCGTAGCCCGATCAATACCGGGTAAAAAGAATACCTCATCGGTGACTTTCTTTAAGGTGTCGAAAAACTCAGGGTTATAGATGTCTTTGCCATCTTTAGTGCGCAGTGCAATCAGTACGCGGTTGGCACCACCGAAAGTTTTTTGATACTCCGTAAAGGTTTGCATATACGGATGTTCTAGCGGAATCATCTTGGCGAAACCGGCATCAACTCGCAGCTGTGAGGCCGATATCCCTAATAAAACCGTCATGGCCGCAAACAGGCCAAGGAAAAATTTACGATGCCCAAATAACATATTAGACAGTGACTGAACCAAACCTTGCATGCTCATAAATATCGTCCTGGTCAGTTAAAGCTAATGGGATGAGCGCCCTGCTCACCGAAGGCAATTGCGCCGGCAGCAGTTTCCATCACTGAAGTCAGCATGGGGCTACCTTCGATTTTAGATTGACTAAAAGTAAGCCCACCATCGCGGCTACTTAAGACCTCACCGCTTTGACCCACGAGCAATAGCTGGCCACTCTCTGAGAGCGTTGAACCGAAGAGAGAGGTTGTCACTGGGCTGTTAATTTCAACAAAGCTTAAGCCACTATCGTTGCTACGCACGATCTTACCGCGCATGCCGTAGCCAACAACCTCTGTTGCACCAACGGAGGTAACGCCAAATAGCGTGCCGTCATAAGGCGACTCGATGTGCTGCCATGTGGCACCAGCATCGGCCGAACGCAGCAATGTGCCAAGCTCGCCTACAATCACTAAAGTGCCATCACCCAATTTCGCAATAGCATTTAAGTGACGATCACCGCCCTCAGGCAAAATCGTGCGCGTTTCCCAAGTCTTGCCGCCGTCCTTGCTTTCCATGAACAAGCCGTAAGCACCGATGGCAAACGCATGATCGGCATCGACGAAGACAACATCGAGCAGTGGTGTTTCATACTCAGGATCATCGTGCGTAACGCTCCACGTCAATCCACCATCATTGGTCAGTAAAATGATTGAGTCATGACCAACAGCCAAACCACGCTTAGCGTTGAAAAGCTTCACGCGGGTTAGTGTGGCTTCAGTAGGTGACTTAATCGATTGCCAAGCGGCATCTGGTGTTGCTTCTCGGAAAATACGTCCACGCTCACCCACACCGACGCGCAAATCACCAACTTCCGCGACCGACATCATCATGGTGGTAGTGAGCTGCACCTCAGTGCTGGGTAGCGGCGGCCCTGAGCGATGCGAAAACGCATAGCTCAGGGTAGCGGCGACAAACACCAAAAATAACGCCGGAATGGCTTTCGACATAGTCACGCTTCCTTTTTAAAAATTACCGAGTGCCTAAATTGCGTAAACCTGATGGAGAGAAGTCACCAGAGTTACGCGAAATACGGCGATATACCTTTGACTCTTCGTTCACCAAGCCCATGGCTAAGTAGCGGCCAGACTGCAAGTCGTGATGCACTTCAGCCGTTGGGTTGATGCCCGGGATGTCATAAGCCTGCAGCACATGTTGCTCTGCAACGCGCCATAGTTGACCACGACCATCGTAGGCATCTGTAGCCAAAATCGTCCAAGAGTCTTCATCAATGTAGAAGGTGCGGCGGCTATAGATATGGCTAGTGCCATCCTTCAGCTTGGCTTCGACTACCCACACACGGTGTAACTCATATCGTGCGTGGTCTGGATTGATGTGTCCTGGGCGAATAATGTCGCTGATCTTCAGCTTGTTACTGCCTAGATCATAAGAGTTATAAGGCACATAGATCTCTTTTTTCCCGACAAGAGTCCAGTTATAGCGATCAGTGGCACCGTTAAACAGTGTGAAATCGTCGTTTGTTCGTAAACCATCCGCCGCCACGCCCGGATTGTCATAAGCAACATTGGGCGCTAAGCGCACGCGGCGCTGGCCAGGGTTATAGCTCCAAGCTTGGCGTGGGTTTTTAATTTGGTTGATGTATTCATGAATCAACAACACCTGACCCGCCAAACGCGCTGGCGCAGTTACTGTTTGCAAAAAGTTCGTCAGCTTATTGTCTTCGCGCTCAGCCGGCGATTTACGCAAGTTGTTGTAATGGAAATCATATTCATACTCAAAGCGCACAGGCGTGTAGCTGCCGCTTGTGGTTGCCGCAATTTGCTGATTACTTACAGCAAAGCTATCGCCACGATAAGCCGTGATGTGGTTGAGGATGGGCTCAACACCTGTTTTTGGAATTGGAAATGGCACGCCTACTGATGTGCCATCGAAGCCTAAACCACCTGGCGCTAGCTTCACACGTGTGGCATTAGCCTTTGACGCGTCATAAATAGCTTGAGGATAGGCTGCCGTGCGATGCGTGGGATAAACGTTCATTTTCCACGTCGGATATTTTTTCATCAGGGCTTGCTGACCGGCAGTGAGGTTTGCGGCGTACTGGCCCATATTGCTTGCAGTAATGGTGAACTTTGGTTTCTCACCCGCAAATGGATTCGGGTAATGATCACCCTCTTTGAAGCCTGCTGGTGCTTTAGTGATGCCGCCAGTCCACGCCGGAATTGTGCCATCGGCATTGCCAGCCTTTTCAGCCCCAATGGGGGTTAATTCGCCGCCTAGTTTGGCCGCTTCATCCGCACCGACCGCAAGGGCCGGGCCGCTCAAAAAGCCTAGCGCAGCAGCTAAGGCAAGTTTAGAAAAATTCATAA